>JBIPON010000048.1:0-10630 GCA_044379065.1 Polynucleobacter sp.
CGTACGTTTTTGGACCAATATTGCTTATGCGATTCTGTTAATTGCATAACAGTTTCTCCTTTAGTTAAAAAAATACATCTACTACTAATGCACTACTTAATACACACTACTAAAAACCACTAAACACCTAAACCGGTTTCCCGCTCTAGCTGCTTAGCAAATTTGGGTTCAAATTCTTTGAGGTGACGAATAATTTTGGCGGCCTCTTCGGGCTGGTTGCGCTCGGCATACACCCTGGCCAGCTGGTACCACGCATAAGGACTCATCGGCTGCAATTTGGTATTTTTCTTGAGCGCCTTAATGGCCTCGTCAAAACGTTCGAGCTGAATTAATACGAGTCCAAGTCCGTACCAGGCTTGATCTAAATTTTCATTGATCTTAATTGCCTGGCGAAAGCTGTGTTCCGCATCCTGAACCTGCCCCATCTCTTCTTGCAAGAAACCGAGGTTGTACCAAATGGCTTCAGAAACATCGGGCTTGAGCGTCAAGCGTTTGTAGTCAGCAATCGCGCCCGCCTTATCGCCATGCTCGGTCTTCATATAGGCGAGGCTAGTAATGACGTAGTCGTCATGGGGGAAGCGGCGATTCATTTCTTCAAACACATCCATTGCTTGATTTTTAAAACCAAACGTAATTAGTGCGTTCGCACGCCATTTCATGAGGTACCAGTCGAGATTGCGTTTGTTTACTGGCATATTTCAATCCCGATGGAGATGCAGTGCTCAATCTTAGCTAGTGTCACAGCTATATAGAGAACGCTCACAATACAAAACGCCACAAAGGGCACTTGTCTGTCAAGAATCTGTTTGGGTGCAATTAGGCGCGCAAGCAGCGTCCATGGCTTATTCACAATGCCAATCAGTTGATAGAACAAATTGGTATCTCTCTTTTGTCCAGCCAATACATAAAGCAAGCCTTGGCCAATCAGACCTAAGGCGCCAATGTATAGAAGCAGCTGGGCAATGTTTAAAAATAAAAGCACTAATAATCCTAAAAGTTACATTCCGACTCGGAACGCTTAGAAGTACAAGGATTATGGTGCTTATGGCAGGGTCGCCAAATCGGGGCTTTCCCCTATAAAACCGTGAAAAAATGAGGGTTTTTGAGGCTATCCTAGCGCGGAATCCAGTTCGCCTGACGTGCAATGCTACGTAAAGATGACCATGAACTGGCTTCCCGCTTTAAATAGGGCCAGAGGCGCATCAAGAGCTCAGCAGTGGCAAAAGTATCTGCTGCTGCCTGGTGGCGTACGGCGCACTCAATCCCAAAATGCCCCAGCCAATCATCTAAAGCACGCAAACTAGGGTTTACCCCTGTAATTTTTGCCAAGGGCTCGATGTCGAGCCATTCATTTTGAAGCGGCTTTAAACCAGCCAATGCATAAGCACGACCCAGCATCGCTTCATCAAATGCCGAATGAAAGGCGAGCAATGGGCAATCGCCAACCCAAGCTTGGAACTCCTTTAAGACCTCCGGTGGTGGCCTTCCCTCTGATTGAGCTTGGGCACCAATATGGTGAACCAAAATATTGTCTTTATTGCTTGGCAGATCTTGTTTGAGTACCGCCTCATAACTATCGCCAATCACAATCGCGATTCGCTCAAAATCTGGGCTCACGTCCAGCGCCACGGCAGCAATTGCGAGCAGCCGATCAGAGTGAGGATTAAGCCCGCTGGTTTCCACATCCAGCACAATCCAGCGGCGCACTTCGGGCTGCTTCCCTTTAAAAAGAGTGCGCAAGCCGCTAGAGAAACTAGCGAACATAATCCAACTGCAAATGTTGCTGCAAAGCGCGCACCTTTAATAGCGATTCTTTGAGAATGCTGCGATCCACTGAGTTCAGTTGGTTGAGGTCAATTGCATTGGGATTGCCATTAATCATCGCTTCGCCAATTTGCACGGCCAAGCGCTGGGTTTGCAAAAACTCGAATGCCGTAATCCAAGCCGCACTCTCTGTCTCAGGGACATTTAGCGCATGACCCACCGCTGCCAAACGCTCGCGTGTATTAATTGCCTCAATGCCATACGCCAAGGAATAAATACGTGCTGCGTCGACCATCAATGCAGTGCCTTGTAGTTTTAAGTCGATGATTTCTTGACCGTCGATCTCAGTCGGCTCAATCGCACCAAACCAATTGAGCGGCACGCGTAAATTCAGGGCATTCTCTGCGAGCAATTTAATAAAGCGTGGAATGGCAGCGGCCTTCACGTGCACTAGCTCTTTTAGCGGAATCAATAAATCGGCATTACCGGCAAGTGCTCGGAGATCAAAAAAGATACTGGCTTTTAACAAGTCTTCTGGATTGCCTTGTTCGATCCAACGATCAAAGCGATTAAGCCATTCTTGCTGCGATAAACAGAGTTCTGGATTGCTGGCCATGATGTTGCCTTTGCACAGCGGATAACCGCAGGCGTTTAGAGCCTCGTTCACCTCCTTCGCAAACTGCAGGTAAATCAAACGTTGTGCTTCATCCTCCCCATCGGCATACACCAAAGCATTGTCTTGATCAGTTGCAATGGTTTGCTCGCTACGGCCTTCGGAACCCAAGGCAATCCAGGCAAAGCGACTGCGATTTAATTGATAGCGCTCGGCAGTTAAGATAATCAGCTGCTCGGTCAGCACATCATTCAAGTGGCTAATCAGGGCCGTTAATTGGCGCGCCTGCACACCCTGCCCCAACAAATTGCGCGCAAAGGTCCGAATGTCATTGGCACATTTCTTTAGAAGGGGAAGATCATCGGCAGCACGAATGGCGCTGCTGATATTGCTGAGCGATAAACGCTGCAAGGAAAATAAATCCCGCTCTGAAATAATCCCAACCAAAAGGCCACGATCGAGAATGGGTAAGTGGCGAATATTGAATCGCGACATCAAAAGGCCGGCCATCTCAGCCGTGTCGTCGACACTTAAGGTTTTTACTCCGGTCGACATCACACTTGAAATGGGTGTATTGAGATCTAAATTACTGAGGGTCACGCGCGACAAGACGTCATACCGGGTCAAGATACCAACGATGGTTTGTTCATCCTCGCAAACCAGAATCGACCCTACTTTTTTCTCATTGATTAATGTCAGCGCTTCGCGTAGGGATGTATTTGGGCCTGTTGTTAGCGGCTTTTTTAAACGCAAGTCACCCAGGCGACTTTCCAGCGATTGCTCTGCCAAAGCCTGCGAGGCAAAGGAATTACGCAGGGCAGTGCGGGACTCTTGAAGCAAGCCCCAGATGCGATTACTTAAAAAATCACTGAAGGGTTTGGATTGAGCTTGCAACTGGCGCATCGCCGTGACCGGGAAAAGCAAACAAAAACAGTCGTCTACGGCAGTATAGATAGTGGAGACTGGCCGGTTTGCAAACGCCGAACCAATCGAAAATAAGCTGCCGGCATCCAATAGAAAAGCGGTTTCTTCTATCCCGGGAATATCGCGACGACCCGATACGCGCCCTTGCCGTATTAAATAGAGGAATTGAGGAGGGCCATCGGCCGGCGCAAGAATGCGTTCTTTGGGCGCAAAGTAAGCCTCACGCGATTGCTTCAGAAAAAAATCGACGTCGGCTTCGGCCATTTTGGAAAATGGCAAGCTTTGCATCACCTGTTGCCGTAGGTTTTGCACCAAGCTATGCGAGGAAGAGGTGTGTTGTATGCCTTGCCCTGTCATCGGTCAATGTACCTATACCTTAGTAACTTGTTTTGGGGGGTAATGTCCTGAAATCAAACGCAAAAAATCAAACCCCTACAAATCATCATATGTTCATTTGACTGACTTATCAATACAATAGAAGCACTTCGATACAGTCAGGCATCCACCATGAACCCCACCACCGTTAATATCGTCAGCAGCCTTCTATTCGGGCTGGCTGTAATCCATACCTTCTCCACTAAGTTTTTTGAGGGTTTGGCACACAAGCAGCCGAACCACGCAGGGGTATGGCATTTGCTGGGTGAAGTGGAAGTGGTTTTCGGATTTTGGGCCATGGTCCTGGTTTCCTTCTTTTTCATTCATACCGGATCCGATGCCACGATTGCCTATTTAGAAAAGCTGAACTTTACCGAGCCGCTCTTTGTATTCGTAATCATGATCATTGCCGCAAGCAAACCGGTTCTCGAGTTTTGCTTGTTCTTAGTATTGCGCGTCACGGCCATTCTGCCAGTTAAAAAGTCTGTTGGCTTTTTATGGGTCACCCTAACGCTCGTCCCTCTTTTAGGCTCGTTTATTACTGAGCCAGCTGCCATGACGGTTGCCGCTTTACTGTTGCGTGACTACTATTTTTCTAAACGCATTTCACCCAAGTTGATGTACGCCGGACTGGCGGTACTTTTTGTCAACATCTCGATTGGTGGCGCCCTCACTCCCTACGCAGCGCCTCCCATCTTGATGGTGGCTAGCACGTGGAACTGGGACTTGTGGTTCATGCTGGAAAATTTCGGCTGGCGCTCTGCCGTTGCAGTGAGTGCCAACTCCACTTTGCTGGCATTCTTGTTTTACAAAGAACTGCGTGGCTTCAATATCCAGCCGAATGAAAAGAAAATTGATGCCATTCCGGTGAGCGTCATTTGTATCCACTTAGCCTTTTTAGTAGCAGTGGTCGTTTCAGTGCACCACTCGGTTTTATTCATGGGCTTGTTTTTATTCTTTGTGGGTTACACCGCCGCGTATGCACGCTATCAAAATAAACTCATCATTCGCGAGAGTTTGCTGGTTGCATTTTTCTTGGCTGGGCTTGTCGTCTTGGGTAGCCAACAAAAATGGTGGCTGCAACCACTGCTCGTTAATCTCGATTCAACGACGGTTTACTATGGCGCTACTGTACTTACAGCCATCACGGATAACGCAGCACTGACCTATCTAGGCTCGCTAGTAGAAGGCCTGTCCGATGAATTTAAATACTCCTTAGTTGCCGGTGCACTTACTGGTGGCGGCCTTACAGTCATCGCTAACGCACCCAATCCAGCTGGCTACTCTATTTTGAAGTCCAGCTTTGATGAAGGTGCAATTAGTCCGCTCTATCTGTTTTTGTACGCTGTACCACCGACGATCATTGCCATCATTGCCTTCCGCTTTATTTAAGGCATCACCTGCATGCCTAAGCTGATTGCATTTGATGCCTACGGCACCCTCCTCGATGTTTATTCGATGGGGGTCTTGGCAGAAAACCTCTTTCCAGGTCATGGGCAGTCCTTGTGTGTGCTCTGGCGAGATCGCCAAATTGAGTACACTCGCCTCATCACGATGAGTGATCCCACCGGATCAACGCACTACCAATCCTTCTGGGATCTGACCATTGCAGCGCTCCGCTTTTCCTGCAAGCGCCTCGCAATTCCATTAAGCCAAGATCAGGAAGCGCAACTGATGGGGCAATACGCCAAGTTAAGCGCTTTCCCAGAATGCCAAGCAACACTGAGTCAGATTAAGAAAGCAGGGATCGCTACAGCAGTGCTCTCCAATGGTAATCAAGCCATGCTTTCAGAGGCACTGCAAGCGAATCAACTCGGTAGCCTATTGGATAAAGTCATTTCCGTCGATGAGGTGCGCCAATTCAAAGTAAGCCCTGCCAGTTACGGTTTATTAACCAGCCATTTTGAGTGTGCGCCCAAAGATATTTTGTTTGTTTCAAGTAATGCCTGGGATGTGATTGGTGCTGGCTGGTTTGGACTAATGACGTTTTGGGTTAATCGTCAAAATCTGCCTTTTGAAGAAATCGGCCCCAAGCCCACTTATACTGGGGCCAATTTGAACGACGTGCTTACTGCGTTGCCTGCGTAACGGATACCATCCCGGTAAAGGATTGCTTTGGAATTTTCATCCCTCATTGATTTATTTCTTCACCTCGATAAAAACTTAGCAATCGTTGCGAACGAATGGGGCGTTTGGATTTACGTCCTGCTGTTTGCCATCATCTTTGTCGAGACTGGCTTTGTGGTGATGCCTTTTTTACCAGGCGATTCTTTACTCTTCGTAGCAGGTGCATTGTGCGCAGTGGGCGGCATGGATTTATATGTTCTGATGGCATTACTCACTACAGCCGCCATCTTAGGTGATGCCCTCAATTACTCGATTGGACGATTTGTGGGAAATAAAGTCTTCTCGTGGGAAGACTCACGCTGGTTTAATCGCAAAGCATTTGATCAGGCGCACGCATTTTATGAAAAGTACGGCCCCATCACGATTGTCTTGGGTCGCTTTATGCCCTTCATCCGCACCTTTGCGCCTTTTGTGGCTGGCGTTGCGCACATGCGTTACCCCATCTTCGCTTTTTACAATATCTTTGGCGGCATTCTGTGGGTTTGCAGCTTAACTGCATTGGGCTACTGGATTGGTGAGCACCCTTGGGTGAAAGCCAACTTTTCCTTGGTTGCTTTGGCCATGATTATTATTCCTGGCCTACCTGCGCTGTGGATCTTTAGTAAAGAGGTGTTCAAAAAGATTCAGGCGCGGCGCGGCGCGCGTTAGCCTGCGGTAATAGCCCATTTTACGTGGGCAGGGCAATGCAAATCAATAGGCCCAGAATTTACCCGTTTTTTAAAATAGAACTTCGAGCGAGATAATTAGGTCTGTTCTGATTTACCTCACTCTTTTCTATGCGTCAGTTTCTTGCCTTATTTTTTCTATTCGCAATTCCGTGTGTGCATACCCACGCCTCTACATCTTTTTTTGATAGTGCAAAGGTTCGTGTCAATGCGATCATCGACCAAGGTGATTGGGAGCTATATGTACCGCTATACACCTATCACATGCCTTACGCATACTCTCCAGAAAAGATTAGTCAATACACGGAGATTCCGCTTGGCATCGGACTTGGGAAAGGCCGCTATAACAAAAATAATAATTGGGAAGGCATTTATGGAATGACCTTTAAAGATTCTCATGGCATCTATCAGTACATGGCTGGGTATGCCTTGATCCCAAATTGGAATCTTTCAAAAAACGGCAACTGGAAAATTGGTGCAGGCGCCACGGTTTTTATGATGTCGCGGCAAGACATCAATAATTACATTCCATTCCCCGGCCTATTGCCGGTAGGATCGCTTAGCTATAAAAATGCCAGTCTGCAAACGGCATTTGTACCGGGAGGAGATGGCTTCGGAAACGTTCTCTTTACCTGGGCCAAATGGTCGTTTAATTAATATGCCAGGCCAATTAAGTCACTACTGATGGCTGCCTAGCCCTGCAGGAACGCAATATAAACAGGTCCTCTACTAGCAATATCACCACAATAAGCACTCTTTGCTACAATGCCAGTTCGGCGATTTAGCTCAGTTGGTTAGAGCGATGGAATCATAATCCACAGGTCCGGGGTTCGAATCCCTGAATCGCCACCACATTTAAAGGCCACTGCTACCCTGCAGTGGCCTTTTTCTTAAGAGCCGCGATAGTCCCACAAATCACCTTGCCTGTCTCGTTTCATGATTGCTCGAACTTGATCAGCAATCGCTGTTTCTTGCTTTCCTGGTAGATGGCTTATCTTGCTGCCAGCATTTAATGTTCCTGGTGTGATGACGCGCATATACCAACCGCAATGCCCCGATTGCAACATTGCTTTGGCAGCACCTTTGTAGCGCATTTTTGCATTGAACTTAAAACACGGCTCGCGTAGTTTGGTCACAATAAATTCCAGATCGCCGATCTGCAGCGTATCGCCCACAAATACATCCGCCTCCAATAAACCGCTAATGGTGAAGTTTTCGCCTATCGCTCCGGGCTGCAAATCAATTGAAGTTTTTAGTTCACGCGATAACAGCGCATTCCAAAATGAGTAGTGCTCATAGGGATAAACATAAATGGCTTTCTCAAGCCCGCCATGGACACTCAAGTCTGCTTGCTCATCACCCATCAGACCCAAGACATTGATGTCGACTGGGTTTGCCTGGTCTATGTTGCTGACGCTGCTCTTTTTAATACCAGACATCACCACGGCATGGTCCGGATGCTGATTCGTAAATAAGGGGGCTACTTTGCCACTGTTAATCGAAATCAATTTCATAACTAGTAACGGCAACGCGCTTCACTTTTGTACTTAGTGAAATACACCACTAAATCCGCCTCTGATTTGTATTGTGTGTAGAAAATGCGAGCCCTGGCATCGCTTTTGTATTTAGTGAAGAACCACACGCCCGGATCATTATCACTTTGGTAAGGCGTTTCAAACACAATGCAATTGGCCTCGGATTTGTATTGCGTCACAAATACCTTGGCATTGGCTTCGGACGGATAGCTAGTGATGTAAATCGGGGCTGCAAGCGCTTTCATACCAGTAGCGGCTAAGAAAAGCAGTATGCAAGGCCAAATGAGTCTGATCATGGTTTATCTATCTTACGGGCAGTCGCTGCCTTTTTTCTAGCAAGGGGCTGATTTTCCGTAAATTTCCCGTAAAATTGCAAATCGCCCCCAGTTATAAACCTGAATCGGCATATGAAAAAACTGTATATCAAAACCTTTGGCTGTCAAATGAACGAGTATGACTCGGAAAAGATGGCCGATGTACTCCACGCCAATGATGGCATGACTGCCACCAATGACCCCGCTGAAGCTGACGTCATTTTGCTCAACACCTGCTCGATTCGGGAAAAAGCCGAAGACAAAGTGTTTTCAGATCTTGGTCGTCTGCGCGAACTGAAAAAACTCAAACCTGAATTGCTGATTGGTGTGGGCGGCTGCGTTGCCAGCCAAGAGGGGCAACAAATCATTAGTCGCGCACCCTATGTGGATGTCGTCTTTGGTCCGCAAACATTGCATCGCCTCCCTGACTTAATTGCCAAGCGATTATCCAGCGGCGTATCTCAGGTAGATATTTCCTTTCCGGAAATTGAGAAGTTCGATCATTTACCTGCATCACGGCAGACCCGTGGTTCTGCCTTTGTTTCCATCATGGAAGGCTGCTCTAAATACTGTAGTTATTGTGTGGTGCCTTACACCCGCGGCGAAGAAGTATCGCGCCCCTTTGATGATGTATTAACGGAAGTTGCTGGCTTAGCCGCCCAAGGGGTAAAGGAAATCGTCTTACTGGGTCAAAACGTCAATGCCTACATCGGAAAGATGGGCAAGACAAACGAGCTTGCTGATTTCGCCCTCTTGATTGAGTACATTGCGGAAATCCCTGGAGTCGAGCGCATTCGCTTTACTACTAGCCACCCTAAAGAATTTACGCAGCGCCTGATTGATGTGTATACCAAAGTACCTAAATTAGTGAGTCACCTACATCTGCCTGTGCAGCATGCCTCCGATTCGGTTTTATCAGCGATGAAGCGCGGCTATACCGTATTGGAATTCAAGAGCATTATTCGCCGCATGCGTGCCGTTCGTCCCGACCTGTGCCTCTCGAGTGATTTTATTGTCGGCTTTCCAGGAGAAACCGATGCTGATTTTGAAAAGCTGTTAAGCCTAGTAACGGAATTGCAATTTGATAACAGCTACTGCTTTATCTTCAGTCCCCGCCCTGGTACCCCGGCAGCCAATCTAGCGGACGATACTCCTTACCCTGTCAAACTCAAACGCCTGCAGACTCTACTGGCATTAATTGATTCACAAGCAGAGCGCATCAGTCAGGCGATGCTAGGAAAAGAAGAGCGTGTGCTCATTGAAGGCATTGCCAAAGATGGCATTAACTTGCAGGGCCGTACAGAAAACAACCGCGTGATTCATATTCCAGCCGGGATCGAGGAGATGGATTCCTTGATTGGAACGATGATGGATATTCGGATCACGGAGGTATTGGCACATACTTTACGCGGTGAGCGTGTCAACGCACTCGTACATTAATTCTCATGCCGAAAACCATTACTTCATCTAAAGTGAAATTCTGTGCTGTCGAGATTCAATACGCCAGTCCCGCACTCGAGAAAAAAGTAAGTGCATTGGCATCCAACGCTCTCATTAAAAAATGGGTTCGTGCAAGCATCAATCGTCCCGGCAACCTGACGGTGCGTTTTGTGAATCGCACTGAAGGACAGCTACTGAATAGCCAATTTAGAACGAAGGCCTATGCCACGAATGTACTGACCTTCACGTATGGAATCACCCAACGTGAGCTGGCTGCCGACATCGTGATTTGCATGCCAGTAGTCACTAGCGAGGCACGCGACCAAGGTAAAGCAGTTAAGGCCCACCTTGCGCATCTAGTGGTGCATGGCTGCCTACATGCTGCCGGCCTTGACCACATGACGCAGCAGGGTGCCAAGGTAATGGAAGCACGTGAAGTGGCTATTCTAAAAAACCTAGGTTTTTCAGACCCTTACGTCATCAATTAAGGTCACTTTTTTAGTTGACATTGTTCTACGCTATTCTATTTCTATGCCTGACCCCGATAAATCCTTACTTGAACGCCTCGCTGAATTTCTAACGCCACAACCTACCAGCGCAACGGAGCGACGCCAAGAATTAATTGAAACCTTGCGCGCCGCCCAGACAGAGGGTTTTATTGATGCAGATGCCCTTTCCATGATTGAGGGGGTGTTTCAGGTCGGCGAATTGTGTGCCAGGGACATCCTCGTACCGCGCGCACAAATTGACTGGATTGATATTGATTCCTCGGTTACCGAGGTGATTCAAACCGTTATCGCCGCGGCCCACTCGCGCTACCCTGTTTATGAAGGCAGCAAAGATGCTGTGGTTGGTATCTTGCTCGCTAAAGAT
>JBIPON010000193.1:0-3348 GCA_044379065.1 Polynucleobacter sp.
GCGTTCAGCTCGTTCGCAAGTCGAGTTGGCTTTGCGTTTAGCAAAGCAAGAAACCTTAGATTCTTCTGTTTCTCCTACATTTATTTACTTGGATGTTGAGGGGGCGCTAGCAATGGCGGACGCCATGGATGCAAAAATCAAGAGGGGCGAGGATTGCGGAGATCTGTGCGGCATTCCGTTTGCTGTAAAAGATAATATTGATTGGCTTGGTTTGGTTACCACGGCAGGAAGCCCTAAGGCTTATTCTAGGCAAGCGAGCAAAACTGCTTCAGTTTTGCAAGGATTAATTGATCGTGGCGCCATTCCCATTGGAAAAGCCAATATGAATGAGTGGGCTGTCGGGTTAACTGGCGAAAATGCCCATTACGGCAATATCCCTAATCCATATCTCCCGGGCTGCCTATCAGGCGGCTCATCGAGTGGAAGTGCTAGAGCAGTAGCCATGGGGATAGTGCCCATGGCACTTGGCTCCGATACAGGTGGCTCGATTCGAATGCCTGCCGCTTGGTGTGGAATCGTTGGTCTGCGCCCATCAAGCGAGTCATTCTCTTTGGATGGTGTAGTGCCGCGCTCCAGATCTTTAGACGTTGTAGGTCCCTTAGTGAAATCGTTAGAAGATTGTGAATATTTCCTAGGTAGCGCCTTTGCCCCTAAATCTAGCCCGATCAGACCAGAAAATAGCCCTGAATCCATCCAAATTGGGTGGGATCCTCGTCTTTTGGAGGGGGTTGATCCCCCCATAGCTAGGGCCTTTATCGAATTAATGGAAAGTACGCAGGCTAATCCTGCAGTTTCCTTTGTGGAGCAGACTTGGCCTAGTTTTGCCGCAGCAACAGACTGTGCCATGACGGTCTTGCAAATGGAGTTTTTAGAGGACTTCAGGTTGATGTGCGGGGAAGTGGAGTTATTTGCCGACCGTTTGGGTAAGCCGGTCCTGAATGAACTTCGCCATTCGGTATCCCTTGAGCCCCAAGCCCTAGCAAAGGCCTATGAGCAGTTGCTGCAGTTTCGTCAAGACATGGCCAACTTGCTGAGCTCGGTAGATATACTTGCATTACCCTTGACGCCATGTGGCCCAGTAGAGGCAGCCAAACTTCCGGGGGCGGCTAAGCCCTTGAGAGAACTCAGCCTCGCAATGGGAGCTTCAGGCTTGCCAATTATAGGGATGCCTATTTTTTCAGCAGCACATGGACTAGGCTTGACTGCCCCTAGCTTAGCGGGGGTCCAGTTTGTGGGTCAACGGTTTCAAGAGCACAAACTCGTTTATATGGTAAAAACTTATTTAGATGCACCAAGTTGAGGCGGATGGGATCCAAGTTAAAGCAATTCGTTTATTCATTTGGGTTGCACCCTTGTATGGTTGGAGTATGCAGTTAACAGACTGAAATTGTTAGATTTGCAGTGCGTTTTATTACGGAGACAATATGAATACATTAAGACGTTCAGTAATTATGGCGGTGGTTCCTGTAGCTTTGGCGTTAAGTGCTGCTATTACAACCCTGCCAGCACAGGCTCAGCAGCAAAAGACCTTAAAGTTTATTGCTCAGGCGGATCTGAAGGTTTTAGATCCAATAGCAACAACCGCATACATCACTCGTAACCATGGCTATATGGTGTATGACACCTTGTTTGCGATGGATAGCAAGTTTGAGATTAAGCCGCAGATGGTTGATAAGTTCACCGTAAGCCCTGATAAAAAAACGTATACCTTTACATTGCGTGATGGATTGAAGTTTCATGATGGCGCGCCAGTGAGGTCTGCTGATGTCATTGCTTCTATTGACCGTTGGTCTAAACGAGATGGTCTTGGCCAAAAATTGGCTGAGTCTACTGAGTCTTGGTCTGCCACGAATGACAAAACATTTGTTCTTAAGCTCAAAAAGCCATTTGCATTTGTATTGGATGCGCTAGGAAAGCCTTCCTCAAACGTTCCATTCATCATGCCTGAGCGGATTGCAAAGACGGATGCGTTTACGAATATCACTGACCCCACAGGTTCTGGCCCGTTCAGGATGGTTCGGGACGAGTGGGTTCCTGGTAGCAAGGTGGTTTATGTAAAGAATAACGACTACGTGCCTCGTAAAGAAGCTCCATCGTGGGCTTCTGGCGGCAAGGTTGTCAAAGTCGATCGCGTAGAGTGGCTCTACATTCCAGATTCAGCAACGGCCGCCAATGCACTTGGTAACGGCGAAGCGGATTGGTGGGAGCAAATGCCACCTGACTTGATCCCATTGCTTTCTAAAAATGCTAACGTGAAAGTAGACAATATTGATCCTTTGGGCTCAATGGGTATGATTCGCTTTAACTTCTTACACGCACCATTCAATAATGAAAAAATGCGTCGTGCCGTTGCAATGGTTGTGAATCAGCCTGACTATGTTTTAGGTATCGCTGGCAATCCAAAGAACGGCAAGCCTTGTGCCTCCTACTTTACTTGTGGCACACCGTTAGCCAGTGATGTCGGCTCATCTTTGTTGACTGGTAAGCGTGACTTTGAAGCTGCTAAAGCGCTGATCAAGGAATCTGGTTATAAAGGTGAAAAGATTGTCATCATTTCAGCTGCTGACCAGCCTATTGTTCAATCGCAATCACTTTTGACAACCGAGTTACTGCGTAAATTAGGTTTGAATGTGGAGTTACAAGCGGGCGATTGGGGTAGTTTAATTACCCGTCGTACTTCCAAGGAACCAGTTGAAAAGGGCGGTTGGTCTATTTTCCACACCTGGTTGGTTGGTCCTGACCTCCTTAACCCAGGCGTCAACTTTGCTCTACGCGGCAATGGTGAAAAGGCTTGGTTTGGCTGGCCTTCGGATCCAAGATTAGAGTCATTGCGTGAAGCGTATTTTGAGGCTCCAAATGCAGCTGCAGCTAAAAAGGCAGCGGAAGCGGTTCAGGCCCGTGCATTTGAGTTCTTGCCATATGTGCCTACTGCGCAATTTATCTTGCCAACAGCCTACAGAACGAATCTTTCTGGAATCATTGTGGCGCCAATGGCATTTCTTTGGAATGTGGAGAAAAAATAATTTCCTTTTTGTTTAAGCGTGTAGGGGTTATTTTTTGCTTTCATACATAATCAGGCGTTTGGGCGCAACGATAGTCGTAATGGCTGTCGTTGCGTTCTTTGTTTTTTCACTTCTCTATCTCACTCCTGGGGATCCTGCGGCAGTCATTGCCGGAGATGTTGCCACTGCAGAAGATATTGCGCGCATTCGTCAATCCTTGGGATTAGATCAACCTTTTTTAGTGCGATTTGGAAATTGGGTTTGGGCGCTTTTGCATGGCGACTTTGGCACCTCTATTTTTAGTAATCTACCTGTATCTAAATTAATTTCTCAGAGAGTAGAGCCC
>JBIPON010000194.1:0-3341 GCA_044379065.1 Polynucleobacter sp.
ATGTCGCCACTGGTGACCGCATGTAATGCGGCATCTGCAATGGATGCACCTGGTTTGTACGCATTGTCTTGGGATGGCTTAGACACCGCCACAAACCATTGGTCGGTCAGCATCGGTTCAATAATCACGTGTGTGCGGTCACCACGCGGCACCATCAATTTATGGGGCTGCACCTTTTCTAAAAAGCCACCCGCCTCTAAATCGGCAACCACGCGCTTGCGGGCCTCAAAGCGATCAAGGCCTTGGTATGCGCTCGGTGCATTCTCATTGATCTTGGCGTCGAGCGTCAGAATATTGATGAGGGGAAGCTGATGACGCTGACCAACGGCATAGTCATTAAAGTCATGCGCTGGAGTTACCTTCACAACGCCCGTTCCAAACTCAAGGTCAACGTAATCGTCGGCGATGATGGGGATGGTGCGACCACACAGTGGCACGCTGACCGATTGACCAATCAGATGGCGATAGCGCTCATCATTGGGATTGACCATCACTGCAACGTCACCCAGTAAGGTTTCTGGGCGGGTCGTTGCCACCACGAGCGAGCCTGAGCCATCGCTTAAGGGGTAGCGGATGTGCCACATGCTACCGTCTTCCTCTTCGCTTACCACCTCGAGATCAGAAACGGCTGTACCCAACTGAGGATCCCAGTTCACCAGGCGCTTGCCGCGGTAAATTAAGCCTTGCTCATGCAGGCGAACGAATACTTCTACAACCGAGGCCGACATTTTGTCGTCCATCGTGAAATACTCCCGGCTCCAATCAATCGATGCGCCCAAGCGCCGAATTTGCCGAGTAATGGTCGAGCCAGAGTTTTCTTTCCACTCCCATACTTTTTCTAAAAAAGCATCGCGACCCAAATCATGGCGGGATACTTTTTGCGCATCGAGTTGACGCTCAACGACGATTTGCGTGGCAATACCAGCATGGTCGGTTCCTGGAACCCACAAGGTGTTTTTGCCAGACATGCGGGCATGACGGATCAGGCCATCCATGATGGTTTGATTAAACGCATGACCCATATGCAAAGTGCCGGTGACATTGGGCGGCGGCAGCTGAATGCTGAAGTCCGCTTTATCGTCATTAAGGGTGGCACTTGCTATGCCGCGCTTTTCCCATTCCGGACCCCAAAATGCTTCGATTGGGGCGGGTTCGTATGATTTGGCTAGCTCCACTCCAGCAGACGATTCTGCTGTGGACTGGGCTGGGCTTGATTCAGGGGTGTTCGGGGAGATTGGCATAAGAGTCAAATTATAATTGGCGTAATGTATTCAGACCTACTCGCGAACCTAAACCCAGAACAACGCGAGGCAGTGACCCTTCCTCCGGTTGCCGAAAATGGCCATGCCCAGTCCGCCCTGATCTTGGCTGGCGCCGGCAGTGGCAAGACCCGGGTGCTTACCACCCGCATTGCATGGCTAATCCAAACAGGTCAGGTTTCGCCAATTGGGGTCTTGGCGGTGACATTCACTAATAAAGCGGCCAAAGAGATGATGATGCGGCTGAGTTCGATGCTGCCGATCAATACCCGCGGTATGTGGATTGGTACGTTTCATGGTCTTTGTAACCGCTTACTGCGAGCGCACCACCGTGACGCGGGCCTACCCTCCACCTTTCAAATATTAGATACCCAAGATCAGCTGTCCGCAATCAAACGCCTCCTCAAAGGCTTAAAGGTTGACGATGAAAAGTATCCGCCCAAGCAGTTGCAGTATTTCATTGCGCATGCCAAGGAACGCGGCATGCGGGCGCGCGACCTAGAAAGCGGCGATGATTTTCAGGCGCGCATGGCGCAGCTCTACGATGCCTATGACCAGCAGTGCCAACGTGAAGGCGTAGTTGATTTTGCTGAGCTCTTACTGCGCAGCTACGAACTCTTAAAGCACAACGAGGCCATACGCAATCATTACCAAGAGCGCTTCCGCCATATTTTGATTGATGAGTTTCAAGATACCAATGCCTTGCAGTACGCCTGGCTAAAACTCCTCTCAGGCCATGATGGCGGCCGCGCCAAAGCAGATGCGAGTGCTGTCTTTGCGGTAGGCGACGATGATCAAAGTATTTATGCTTTCCGCGGTGCAGATGTTGCCAATATGCGTCTCTATGAAAATCAATTTCAGCCGATCATGGTCAAGCTAGAGCAGAACTACCGCTCGCATGGCCATATCCTGGATTCCGCAAATCACTTGATTGCCAATAACACGGGTCGCCTCGGAAAGAATCTGCGCACCGATGCTGGCCATGGCGAGCCAGTTCGCATCTATGAAGCGGCAAGCGACGGCATGGAGGCGAGTTGGCTGATTGATGAGATTAAAGCGCTCGTCAATGGCGGCTTGCGGCGCAGTGATATTGCGCTTCTCTATCGCAGCAATGCTCAGTCGCGCATTATTGAGCATGGCTTATTTTCATCAGGCATTCCATACCGAGTGTATGGCGGTCTGCGCTTTTTTGAGCGCGCTGAAATTAAACATGCCCTCGCTTACTTGCGCCTGTTGGAGAATCCCAATGACGACACCTCCTTCTCTCGGGTGGTTAATTTTCCAACGCGCGGCATTGGAGCGCGTTCGATTGAAGCATTGCAAGATGCAGCACGGCAGCAGCAATGCTCACTGTATTTAGCCGCTTCGAGTTTAGAAGGAAAGGCTGGTGCGGCCTTAGGCGGCTTTGTGCGCCTAGTGGATCATATGCGTGAGGCAACCCGTCGTAATACCCTGCCAGAAACGGTGGAGTTTGTGATTCAGCACAGCGGTTTGATTCAGCACTATTTGACGGAGCGCGAAGGCCAAGATCGCGTCGAAAACTTACAAGAACTCGTCAATGCCGCTACTGCCTTTATTGCCGAAGAGGGTTACGGGCAAAATGCCGAAGCTGCATTACTACCTGGTGAAAACGACCCGGGTACGCTCGAAGCATCACCACTGGCGGGCTTTTTATCCCATGCTTCGCTTGAAGCAGGCGATAACCAAGCGCAAGCTGGACAGGATGCGATTCAGTTAATGACGGTGCACTCCGCCAAAGGGTTGGAGTTCACCGCTGTCTTTATTACGGGCCTCGAAGAAGGTTTATTTCCGCATGAGAACAGCGTTAACGAAGCCAATGGCTTAGAGGAAGAGCGCCGTTTAATGTATGTGGCGATTACACGTGCAAAAGAGCGCCTTTACCTATCGCATACGCAATCCCGCATGTTGCATGGCCAAGTGCGCTACAACATGCCCTCGCGTTTCTTGGAAGAGCTTCCATCCGATTCCCTGAAATGGCTGACACCTAAAGCAAGCGATGCACGTTGGGGCGGTAGTCGTAATACAGGCTCGAGCTGGCAGAGCGGCGGCTATACCCGTCAG
>JBIPON010000195.1:0-3316 GCA_044379065.1 Polynucleobacter sp.
GGCTTTTATGGCGGCCTTGCCACCGTCAAAGCATTTGAGGCAGCTGAGAAATCTGGCGCCACTGCCCTCGCATCCAGTCAACTCGGTTTTGATGTGGGTAACTTAATTAATTTGGATGTGCTGCTTGCACTCGATGCCCTCTTTACCACTAGGGCAACACTTTATAAAGCCAGGTATGACACTATTCTGAATGCCCTCAAGCTTAAAGCCCAGGCAGCATCATTAACAGATCAGGATTTATTGGCGGTCAATGCGTTACTGAAGTAACTGCAGCATCTAAAGTTCTATTCGGGGTAAATCGCTTCTACTTTGTAACACCCCTTTAACCTAATATTTAGGCCAAAAAGTTACTCATAATCCACATAGTTCGTTTAATCCGGATGCCTCGAGCAAGATCCTAGGACAACAAGAAAAAATACAAAAAACACGTCGAGTTTCCATAGGGTTTATTAGAATGAAGGGAAGATAATCGCAAATATGCGTGAGTTATTGTGAATACTTAGCCATCAAAAACCCTTTTGTCCAACTAATGAAGGTATTAGTGCTAGGGCCACTTCCAGATTTAATACTAACTGTACCTTGAAATAACTCAGGATTACTTTTAAATAGTCCAACGCTCGAGTTATAGATCAACGCATTAATATACGTGGCATTTGAGCATTGAGTTTGCGTATTTTCATCAGCATCTATTTCAGGAAAATTAATGACACTTGCACACTGAGAGATTACGGTAGATTGCAGTAGATTTGGGGTGTTGTTTAAATTCCAATAATCGGTTGCAAAGTATGCGCCGCCGGTTCCAACAAATTTCCCAGAGCTATTGGTAACTATAGGATCGCCACCGGATGTAGCTGCAATAGTTGTATTAATGTAAGGCGTATAAAAACCAGTACAAGCGCTAAAGTTATAAGATCCCGGTGGAATCATGTCTGCATATCCACTGTCTCCAGCATCAACCATTAGGCCCGTTGGAAAACATTGGTTAGACACTACATTGGGTGAGCCGGTAGTGCCCCGCATATTTTTTCGCGCATCCGTTGACCCCATGCCTAAATACGTTCGATTAAAGACCGAGAAATTATTACCATTAATAGAGACGGGGTAAATATTTTGGGCACTATTCGGTGCTAAATTTGTTGGGTAGCTAATTTGAGCGGATGATCCACCGATTTCGACGACACCTACAGGGGTGCCATTTACCGTCGGTCTAGCGGAATCCTTAAAAATATTGTTCATATAGTCATTAAGACTTATCCAAGTCCAAACGCCCTCTTCACTATCTCCATTTGATGTTCTCACATCGCCTACCTTGAATCCTGCAGAATTGATATCTTGCTGAATAATTTCATACAGATTATTAACAGCAGTTTGCCCACATGTAATTTCAGAGGTGCGCATTCCAGCAGTAGCCAGTAAATTTACGGTTACTTGATTTTTTGGTGTATTCAAGCCCAATAATGTGCTGGCTAAAGTATTTAATAAGGGAGTGATAACTTGAGTTGCAACAGCGCTAGGAGGAGAATAGCCTGGCTGGTTTCCACACGTAAAGTTATTGATTCCGTCTTCTTTGAATCCATTAGGTTGAATGGAGTTTTCACTCTCCAATACCTTCACCACTAGAGGATAAGAGCCAGGCGTAACCTGATAAAGAAACAATCGGGTACCACCACTACCAGCATCCAGTACTGCTTCATAACGTGGGGCTTGGGTCGGAGTAGATCCGCCCGAGCAGGCAACAAGGAGCGAGAGTACTATCGCGCCTGTGATGAATTTGATTTTTTGAAGGCCCTCATAAAATTTACTGATACAGATACATTTACTGTTAATCATGGGACTCTCTTAAACTCAAATTCAGAATGAAAAATACTATTGGAAAAAATTAATCGCTTTATTAGTAGCTTCGGTCCAGAGCTGATTAAGTCGCGATGGCGTTACCTTATCGGGGGTCCAGTAGGCTCCATTTGCGGGCGTCCAGAAAGATCCGCTCTGACCATCAGCAAATTTTTGTGAATACGATTCTGGATAAACCATATAAAGAGCAGCGCTTTGATCCCACATCAATGAATTGCCTCCGGGCCCACCATTTATTATCTTCATCTCCTCGTAATCCCAGGTATGCAAATTACTCATCAAAGCTCGGTTCAAAGCATTGGGCAATCCTGCTAAAACAAGGGCATTCACCATCTCTCGAGAAGGTCTGTACTGAGGATCACTCGACGGCGGCCTTGGAACATCAACCCAAGCGGGATTTAATGTTTGCAGTTGAGTAAACGCCGCCTCACAGGCTGCCAAGTCATACTCGCAGTTAAATGAATAATTTAAAGATCCATCGTTATTAAAGCGTGAGGGATACAGAGGTCTTCCCATAATTATTACACTGCTTATTTTTGACTTAATGGCTGGGCTGTAATTTACAAATGAGGAGAATGTACCTATGACTAATACACTTACGTTGGCGCAAGAGCTAGTAGCATTCACTACATCCTGAACGTAGTTTGGATTTTCAGGAGCCTCTGTTACAGGCTCAGGTAATAGATCATTAATGCGATTCATTGCATTGCGAAAATATGGAATCCAGGGCCATTCGCTGATCTCGCGATGGCCGCCAACAGAGTTACTTGCCCCCACAATAATAGGAATATCTCTCTGCCCGGCTTGCGGAATTTGCTGACGCAATGCAGATGCTGACATCGTTGGAAACGTATATCCCTCCGAAGTAATAATGCCAGCAACGTATTTATTGCCGATCACTAAGGGAATAGCCATCATGTCATCAATATCGTAGTCTGTATCTATTAAGACACAGGCTGACTGTAAGGGTGTAGTTGACGATGATGTACTTCCCCCACCACCGCAAGAAACAAGAAGAAATATAGAGAAGATAAGGGCGAGAAATTTCATGGTATTAGCAATATAAGGAATTAAAAGAAGATAAGGTTTAACTTTGACGCTTTTCTTGGAATTTAATATAAAAAATTCTATTTGATGCCAAGCAAAAAAGATACTTTAGTATGTTATTTAAGTCATCTTACTTCGAATGTTATCTTTTGTGGGCCAAAAAACTACCAGAAAGAGTTATTATTAATAAAATTTTGTGTAAGCTAGTATAAGTTTTCAATTTAATTGAAGGAAGATCACATGGCAGTCCGTAAAAAAGCTACGCGTAAGACAACCTCCTCTAATTCGAACACAAACCAAAAAACAGAACTAGCAACCAAAGCCGCTTCTGCAATTGCTAATGCAATTTCCCAGGCCAATAAGGGAAAACTCGGCAAGAACGGCGATGGCAAGATGACGATCCACGTTCATATTGGTG
>JBIPON010000196.1:0-3284 GCA_044379065.1 Polynucleobacter sp.
GTCCTGAAAAAGTATTTCCACATTGCTTTTGCTGCAGATACCCCCAATGGCCTCGTTGTTCCTGTGATTCGCAATGCCGATCAAAAAGGCATCAATGAGATCGCGCGCGAGACCGGTGAGCTTGCTGCATTGGCACGGGAAGGTAAATTAAAGCCAGATCAAATGCAGGGTGCTAGCTTCACGATCTCTTCCCTGGGCGGCATTGGCGGAACCTATTTTGCGCCGATCATCAACGCACCCGAGGTGGCTATTTTGGGCGTCAGTAAAGCGGCAATGAAACCAGTATGGGATGGCAAGCAATTCGTACCCCGACTGATATGCCCACTGTCTTTGACTGCAGATCATCGCGTGATCGACGGTGCTTCGGCGACGCGGTTTACGGTTTACATTGCTCAGCTCTTGGCTGATTTCCGCCGTGCGGCACTTTAAAAGGAATCGCCATGACTAAGCAATTGATTCTGGTTCCAGATATTGGTGACTATGACGATGTCCCTGTTATTGAGGTGCTCGTAAAGGTGGGCGATCGAATTGAAAAAGAGCAGCCACTATTAGTGCTGGAGTCGGATAAGGCCACGATGGAAGTGCCAGCCGATGCAGCAGGGACCATTACGAGCATTGCTGTGAAGGTAGACGACAAGGTTAAAAAAGGCACTGTGATTGCTGAGATTGAGCTCGAGGTTGGTGCTACGCCAAAGCCGGCAGCATCGGCTCCAACTCCAAGCTCAGTTCCATCACCGCAAGCTACTGCTGCACCCATTGCGGTTAGCAATGCAGCCAGCGCTTTTCAAGGCAAGGTAGATCACGAATGCGATTTACTAGTGCTGGGCGCAGGCCCAGGCGGATACAGTGCTGCATTTCGTGCTGCCGATTTAGGTCTAAACGTGATTCTGGTCGAGCGTTATCCGACTTTAGGCGGCGTTTGTTTGAACGTGGGCTGTATTCCGTCAAAAGCGCTTTTACATACAGCGGCCGTGATGGATGAGGCGAAAACCATGTCAAACCACGGTATTCGCTTTGGTGATCCTGTGATTGATATTGATCAGTTGCGCTCCTACAAAGACGGCGTGATTGGCAAGCTGACCGGCGGTCTGGCTGGCATGGCAAAGGCACGTAAGGTCAAGGTCGTGCGCGGGCTTGGTCGTTTTATGGATGCAAACCACGTTGAAGTTAATCTCACTGCTGGACCCGGCCAAGAGGCAGGCGGTCAAAAAGAAGTGATTCGTTTTCATAAGGCCATTATTGCTGCAGGAAGTCAGCCGATCAAGTTGCCATTTTTGCCGGATGATCCGCGCGTTGTCGATAGCACAGGCGCACTCCTTTTGAAGAGTATTCCAAAGCGCATGCTGGTGATTGGCGGCGGCATTATTGGTTTGGAAATGGCGACGGTCTACAGCGCCTTGGGCTCCAAAATTGATATTGCTGAAATGCTGGATGGACTCATGGCAGGAGCTGATCGTGATCTTGAGAAGGTCTGGGAAAAGCACAATGCCGGACGCTTTGAGAAAGTCATGCTCAAAACCCGCGCTGCAAAAGCGGAAGCGAAAGCCGACGGAATTCATGTAGCGTTTGAGGGCGATGCTGCGCCTGCAGATCCCCAAGTGTATGACTTGGTATTGGTTGCGGTAGGGCGCTCACCGAATGGCAAGAAAATTGATGCGGGCAATGCCGGCGTTGCTGTAGATGATCGCGGCTTTATTGCTATTGATCAGCAGATGCGCACGAATGTCCACCACATTTTTGCGATTGGCGATATTGTCGGCCAGCCCATGCTTGCTCATAAGGCAGTGCACGAAGGCCATGTTGCAGCTGAGGCGGCAGCCGGTGAAAAATCCTTTTTTGACGCCAAGCAAATTCCATCTGTTGCTTACACCGATCCAGAAGTGGCTTGGGCGGGACTCACCGAAGAGCAGTGCAAGGCGCAAGGCATTGCCTATGAGAAAGGCCTCTTTCCGTGGGCAGCCAGCGGCCGTGCGATTGCCAATGGCCGCGATGAAGGATTTACTAAACTCTTGTTTGATGCAAAGACCCACCGCATTATTGGCGGCGGCATTGTGGGCACCCATGCAGGCGATTTAATAGGTGAGGTCTGCCTAGCGATTGAGATGGGGGCAGACGCCATTGATATGGGCAAAACCATTCATCCGCATCCAACTTTAGGTGAGTCTGTCGGCTTAGCTGCGGAAGCGGCGCACGGTCACTGCACAGACTTGCCGCCAGTTCGAAAGAAGTAATGCCCTGAAAGAAAAAATCCCCTACCAAACTCGGACAGGGGATTTTGTTTGGGACTTGTATTGCGAATTAACGCTTTGAAGATTTAGCGGCTTTCTCGGTAGCCTTCAATACGGTTTCTGTGGCATTGTTCAGGTTCGTTTGAGCGACATCCATCGCCTGCTTCATGGCCTTTTGGCTGTTCTCGTAAATGGTACTGGCTGAGGCAATGGCTTGCTTCATGGCAGCAACCGCTGCTTCTGAGCCCGCTGGTGCATTTTTGCTCCAGTCTTCGACCATGGCGTTCATTTTCTTCTGGCTAGCTTGCATTTCTTTTTCGCTTGCCTTAGTAAAGCTTGCTTGCGTATCGTTCGCTAATTCGTATAAATGGCGGCTATAGGCCATCATCTTTTCAGCCATGGGCTGCACGGCTTCGGCTTGATGCGCTAAGAGCTGTTGTACATCTTTGATTTCGAGTGCCTTTTTGGCGCTATGCATGCTGTCGCTTAAGCTGGCTTTGGCAATATGCATGTTCAATTCAACTAATTTCTCAATACTGAGCAGTGCTTGGTTTGTAATGCCGGTAAGTGTTTCTAAGTTGGCTTTTTGGGCTGCAGCCACTTGTTCTGGTGTGAGGTTCATTTTGTGTCTCCGAATGATTGATAGGGTGCTGTATGGCTAATAACTATTACCCAAAATTATAGTTCTATTTTTGCTGCAATGCACAAATACTTTAATATTCCTATTGAATGAGAATAAATCATAAAAAAAACAATAGCTTGTAAATTAATACTTAAGTAAAGGCTTATTCAACTTTTAGCAGCTTTCCGGCGGCTAAAATCGGACAACATAATAAAAAAGTAGATAAAAAGGATTTATGTCGTTAAAGCTTGAGGGTGCGATTGCCCCGGTTTTCGTTCTTTTATGGAGCACGGGCTTCATCATTGCAAAACTAGCAATGCCCTATGTGGAACCTGCCACGTTCTTGTTTTGGCGCTATCTTGGAATTTTATTGGCTATGGGGGCGCTCAGCTTGGTATGGCGCCCAACCTCATGGCCCAATCAATCGCAACTGG
>JBIPON010000197.1:0-3256 GCA_044379065.1 Polynucleobacter sp.
TTTTGAGCGGCATCAATCACTTGTGGATTGATTTCATAAAAGCGATACAAATCACCCTTGCGTGCATAACCAGCTAAGGTACCAACTCCAAGACCGACCACACCCACCTTAATCGGCTCGCTGGATTGGGATTTCACTAAGATAGCCTGCCCTACTCCACTCTCGCGCACATAATACGTTGTTGGCTCTTGGGCTTTAGCAGGATCCGTAAACTGACTGCCATGGCTAATCTGGCCATGCTGCATAGTTTTATAACCACGGGCCTCGTCAACATAGACTTTGAGGGTCCCGTAAAAATTACGTTGCGTTAACTCAATGCCAGCAATGTCATGCGAATGATCGTTGATGCGAATCACACTAATAAGCACTAGAAAGGAAGCAATGCCAGCGGCGGCCGTTAACTTGAGTTGCTTCGTTTTAAACCGTGTATTGGATAAAAACACCAGTGCAACCACAATGCCAGTTAATACGATGCCAACTGATAGTTCGTAGTTCTCCGTGAACCAATATGGGGCAATGATGCCTACAAAGAAGCCGCCCATCACACCGCCAACGGCCAGCATTAAATAGTAGGTAGTCAGATAGCGTGAATTGGGCTGCTGGGCTGCCAACTCACCATGGCAAACCATGCACACCACGAAGAATGAAAATAAATTAACCCCAGTCGAAATCATCACTGGCAACTCATTCAATCCAAGGGTGGGCAGATAAGCCAAGATGAATAGTGCGGCTACCAATAATGGCAAGAACAACTTCCGTTGATACCAACCGCTCCCCTCAAAGCAGATAATGAAAGACAGCAGGTACAGGGCTAAGGGGGCAACCCAGATCATCGGAACTGGTGCAATGTTTTCAGTTAAGAAACTAGTGTCAGCCACCATCAGGATCGAAGGGCATGCTGCCAACAGAATCCAAGTAAGCAAATGGAGTGCGGTGGGCGCTGGCGAATTATCTTTTTCTGTCTCTACCAGGGCAATGCTATTGCGATTGCGCCATGCCAAGAGGCCGCAGGTCAAGACAAAAATGACATATAAGCCTGACCAGCAATACGATTGCCACTGGGTTGGTAGCATGGGCTCAAAGGCAATCGGGTAAGCCAATAAAGCCAGCATCGATCCAAAATTAGATAAAGCGAATAAGCGATATGGAATGCCGCCCGTCCGTTCGCGTGCAAACCAGGCCTGAATCAGTGGGCCGGTTGTCGACAGCACAAAGTAAGGCAAACCAATCGAAGCAAATAAGAGGCCCAAAATTTGCAGCGTGGGATTTTCACTACCGGTGGGCTTCCATAACTCGCTGGCAGCCAATGGCAACAATGACAAACTAATTAATAGCAATGCGATGTGCAGCATGCTCTGCCGATAAGGACTAAGTGCCTTCACAATCCAATGCGAATAAATATAACCAAACAATAATGTCGCTTGGAAAAAAAGCATGCAGGTTGTCCAAACCGATGCAGATCCGCCAAACCATGGCAGGATCATTTTTCCAATCAGGGGCTGAACCTGAAATAATAAAAATGCACTCAAAAATATAGTGAGTCCGTATTGAAAAGTCAGCTGTACGTTGTATTTCATGTTGTTATGGTTTTATGGTGGTTTTGTATTTTTTTAATGAAATGGCGTGGTATTGCGTTTCATATTCTGCAGCAACCTGCGACCATGACCGCAGATATCCCGCCATGGAGTGTGTATTCCGCAGCAATGCATCAGCGGCTTGCGCCCATTGGCTGACGGAATGATGCAGGGATAGCACTGTTCCATGGCGCTCGGATACATCCACTGCTGCACCACAGGCATCGGATACCAATACCGGTACATGGCACGCCATGGCCTCAGCAATGACCATGCCATAAGCCTCGCTGGAGGCTGGGTGAATAAGTAAATCCAGATCCTGAAAAAAAGACTCGCTGGATTGCCAGCCCAAAAACGCAATCACGCCGGGATAATTGCGGCACTCATCAGCTACCTCGGCCTGCTCTGGGCCGAGCACGACGAGCCGCAAATGAGGACGCTGCTTTTGTAACTGCATGGCGATTTGCATAAAAAGAGCAAAGCCCTTACGGCCCCACTCTTTTCCAATAAAACCAATCGTGCCACCGTCCACGGGGACAATACGCTGTGGTCTTTGTGGCATTGCCATGACACCCGGGGCAATTGGAGAGGCGATTTGATTCACCACCGAAGGGTAATACTTCGAAATCGCATTGGCAATGACTGCGGACACGGGAAGAATAGAAACAGCAGGATTCGGCGGCGCGCCAAGTTCACGCGCTTCCATTCGCAAATAAGCCCATACCCGAATCGATAGTCGACGCCAAATGGATTTGTCTTTTATTCCAGCAAACGGCATCGAATGAAAAGTAGTGAGATCATGGCTTATGCAACGTTCATGGCTATGCACAATGCACTGACCTTGAATCGATTGAACCGCGGCCTCGACTTTATTTGCAAAACGCCAATACAAAATCCAACGTGGCTTTGGTGGCAACAAACCCGTTTCAATGACTTCAATATCGCTAGCAATGGTCACTGCATGGGATTTTTCGCAAACGACGGTAACACGGTAATTGTTTTGGGCTAGCGCATGGCTTAAATGCCAAACGTAAGACTCCATACCGCCCACAGGACCCCAGTTGCGGACGATCTGAATGATGTGCTGACCGGTAGGTGCTGGCTGGGGTGGGTTGAGGCCGGTTTGCATGGCTCAAATCATACACTTTGAGGACGGCCAGCCAAACGAATAATGGCCAATCCAAAAACTGCCCCTAGCGGCCAATATTCTTAAGCGAGATGCCCTACTTTGACGTAAATGAGGGCGCCCTCATCTTTGGTAAAAGGGGCATGTTTACTATAGCGGGGACTGCGTATCCAGCTTCCCTTGGGATAGACCCCAAACTCGTCATGAAAAACGCCATCCAGGACGTAAATTTCCTCGCCGCCCGGATGAACATGGGGATTAAACACCGTATTGGGAGCCCAGCGCACTAAAGCCGTACTTATGCCCTCATGCTCATGCAGGGGCATCACCGATAGTCCAGACACTAACCCCGGATACCAATCGCTGGTTTTCGTATTGATACGAAGTTCTTGGCCATCCGTTCGCTCAAACTGGCGTAGCTTTACAAACAGAGTACAGCCATCCTTTGAAAAAGGGGCGTGCTGACTTCCAGGTGGATTGCGCAAATACATCCCCGCAGAATAATCACCCTTCTCATCTGAAAAGCAGCCATCGAGTACCAAAATCTCTTCGCCCC
>JBIPON010000049.1:0-10356 GCA_044379065.1 Polynucleobacter sp.
GTAAAGCGAGCTACTTTTGGAGCATCCGGCTGCTTAAAATCGGGTCCAGCAGCACAAGCAACTAGGCTGGCTGCAAAGAGCATGGTCAGTGCACGCTGAGCTAAGCGCTCGCGTCTTTGAATGCAAGGTGATGGGCTAAGTATTGATTCGCTCATGGCAACCCTTATTTGAACACAGATAAGGGGCTTTATTCGGTGCTCTATGCCTCTCTGAAGCCATTACAGCTCGAATGGTAAGGCTTAGAGATAACCCAACTGGGCCGAGCGTGAGGACCTATTCGACGGTGACACTTTTTGCTAAATTTCTTGGTTTATCCACATCCGTTTCGCGAGCGCATGCCGTATGGTAGGCCAGCAATTGCAGTGGCACCACATGCAAAATGGGTGATAAATCTCCATAGTGTTCAGGCAAACGAATTACAGCAATGCCATCACTACTGACGATTTCTGTATCTTGGTCAGCAAATACATACAAGCGACCGCCACGGGCCTTCACTTCTTGCATATTGGATTTCAGTTTTTCAAGCAATGCATCGTTTGGAGCCACCGTCACCACAGGCATTTTTTCTGTGACCAATGCCAATGGCCCATGCTTTAATTCACCAGCAGGGTAGGCTTCTGCATGAATATAAGAAATCTCTTTGAGCTTTAAGGCGCCCTCAAGGGCAATCGGGTAGTGCAGGCCTCGGCCTAAGAAAAGCGCATTTTCACATTGAGCAAATGCTGCGCTCCAGGCAATAATTTGGGGCTCTAGAGCCAACACTGCAATCAAGGCCTTGGGCAAGTGTCGCAAAGCCTTTAGTGCATTTTTTTCTTCTGATTCACCAATACGGCTCTGGCGTTTGGCAATCGACATGGCTAATAGATATAGGGCTACTAATTGGGTAGTAAAGGCTTTGGTTGAGGCAACCCCAATTTCAGTGCCTGCCTTCGTTAGGAAGCGCCAATTCGTTTCGCGAATCATGGCACTGCTGGCTACATTGCAAATCGCCAAGGTCATCGTATGGCCGAGTTCTTTGGCATGGCGCAGGGCAGCTAACGTATCCGCCGTCTCGCCCGACTGCGACACCACCACAATCAATGTTTTGGGATTCGGCACGGAAGTGCGGTAGCGATACTCACTTGCTATCTCAACCTGCGTCGGCATTCCTGCAATCGATTCAAGCCAATACTTCGCAACGCAAGCCGAGTAGTAGCTGGTGCCGCACGCCAAAATTAAAAGCTGGTCAAACCCTTCCCACGCCTGCGGATCCGCATGAAAGAGATCCGGCCCAAAATGCGTGATATTGGCAAGCGTATTCGCAATCGCTGTAGGCTGCTCAAAAATTTCTTTTTGCATGTAATGCTGATATGGGCCCAAATCAACCGAGTCAGCCTGCGCTGGCATGGGTTTTTGTATGCGCTCGACCAACCGGCCATTGCCATCGCTAATGCTAACCTCATCAGCCTTTAAGACAGCAACATCACCTTCTTCTAGGTACAGCATGGTCTTTGCATGACCTGCAAGCGCTAAGGCATCGGATGCAATAAAGTTTTCATGGTCGCCAAAGGCGACAACCAGCGGAGAGCCAACACGCGCACCAATTAAAGTATCAGGGCAATCTTGTGCAATGACGCCAATGGCATAAGCACCGTGCAGACGCGGCAATACAGCACGCACTGCAAGCGCAATGTTGCGAGTGGGTTGCGCTATATAAGTTTGATGAATCAAATGGGCTATGACTTCGGTGTCGGTCTCTGACTCAAATACATAACCAACGGCCATCAACTCAGTGCGCAGTACATCGTAATTTTCAATGATTCCGTTGTGCACCACTGCAATCAACTGATTGGATATGTGGGGATGGGCATTGTGGGTATCGGGCTTGCCGTGCGTTGCCCAGCGTGTATGGGCTATACCCAATGTGCCCTGAAACTGATTACCTTGCTCGGCCAATTCAGCAACGCGTGCAGTCGTCCGCGCCCGCTCAATCGGATGCTTTGTATTTGCCGCATCAATCACAGCAAATCCGCAGGAGTCGTAGCCACGGTACTCGAGACGGCGCAAACCCTCAACTAAGATGGGAACAATATTTTTGCGTGATGCCGAGCCAACAATGCCACACATTATTTTTTGGCCTTTATCGTTTTTTTGGCGGCTACTTTTTTGATAGCTGCTTTTTTGCTGACCGTTTTCTTTTCTTGCTTCACTGGGCGCTGCCACTGAATTGATACTTGTTTGGCACGCGAAACCGTTAACTGATTGGCGGGGGCATCTTTGGTTAAGGTTGTACCCGCACCTAAAGTTGCTCCGCGTCCAACCCGAACAGGAGCAACAAGCTGTGTATCGGAGCCAATAAAGACATCGTCCTCAATAATAGTTTGGTGTTTATTAACGCCATCGTAATTACAGGTAATGGTGCCAGCGCCAATATTGACGCGCGCGCCTACCAAGGAATCGCCAACATACGCCAAATGATTTGCTTTGCTATTGGAATTAATCGTACTATTCTTAACCTCAACGAAATTTCCAATGTGGACGTCATTCGCCAAATCAGCCCCAGGACGTAAGCGCGCATAGGGTCCAATAATGGAATTGGCTCCAACCACGGCGCCATCTAAATGGCTAAATGCCTGGATCACAACCCGCTTACCAATTGCACTATTACGGATGATGCAATAGGGGCCGACGCGTGTGCCGGCGTCCAGCGTGACATTGCCCTCAAAAACACATCCGACATCGATGACCACATCCGAGCCGCAGCTCAAAGTTCCACGAACATCAATCCGCGCTGGATCAAGTAAAGTAACGCCCGCCTCCATTAATTGCATCGCAATCACGTGCTGATGGGTGCACTCTAACGCTGCCAATTGATCGCGGCTATTGACGCCAATGGTTTCCCACTCAAAGTCCGCTTGGGCTGTGCGAATCGGAACATTATCTCGCGCAGCCATTGCAATCACATCCGTTAAGTAATACTCGCCTTGCGCATTACTCGCCCGCAATGATTTAAGCCATTTCTTGAGGCGGCTACTTGGCAATACCATGATGCCGGTATTAATTTCGCATATAGTTTTTTGTTGACGGTCAGCATCCTTTTCCTCAACGATGCCTGTGACAGCACCTTCAGTGTCACGGAGAATACGGCCATACCCTGTTGGCTTATCCATTTGCTGAGTCAATAAGGCAAGGGCGGAGTCACTTCCGCGCTTACCGTCGGCTAAGGTGACTAAACGCATCAGGGTTTTTTTGGAAATTAAGGGAACATCGCCATAAAGCACTAAAGTGGGCTCATCTAGATCAAGCTTGGGCAGCGCTTGCAACAACGCATGGCCGGTCCCTTTTTGCTCTTTTTGCATCACCGTCACTGCATCAGCAAGTCCTGGATGGTCTTTTTGAATCTGCTCTAGGTATGCGCTGATGGCATCTGCGCCATGGCCAATCACAACGATGGGTTTTGTTTTGGCTTTGCCAACGACCTGATTGGCGATGACGAGCACATGCTCCAGCAAGGGTTTACCGGCAAGGGTTTGCAAGACCTTCGGCAAAGCCGATTTCATCCGCTTTCCCTGTCCTGCAGCCAGTATGACAATGTTCATACTATTAATTATAAACGCCGCGTATCAGGGTCCCGCAGGCAAGTTCATCGAGTTCAGACTCATCGATTCCGCGATCACCCGGGGATCTGGCCCCTAAATTACCAAGGGCTCCGCCAATACTGCCATCGATCTCTAAATTGGTGAAATCAAACGCCTCGCGGTCCATTAAATGGGACGGCACAATGTGGTGCATTGCCCGAAAGAGATTTTCTACCCGGCCTGGGTGTTTCTTTTCCCAGTCGCGCAGCATTTGCTTCATCGCACCGCGCTGCAGATTGGGCTGGCTTCCGCATAAATCGCATGGAATGATGGGGAACTGCATGTCTTCGGCATACCGCTCGAGTAGTTTTTCCGGAACATAGGCGAGTGGCCGAATCACAATATGCTTGCCGTCATCGGATCGCAACTTGGGGGGCATCCCTTTTAATTTGCCGGCATAAAATAGATTGAGCAATAAGGTTTCTAAAATATCGTCGCGGTGATGGCCAAGGGCAATCTTTGTGGCGCCCAATTCGTCGGCAACCCGGTACAAAATACCGCGCCGTAAACGGGAGCATAAACCGCAGGTTGTCTTACCCTCTGGGATCACACGCTTCACAATACTGTAAGTATCCTGCTCTTCAATGTGAAATGGCACACCTAAAGAGCTTAAATAATTCGGTAATGTTTCTGCTGGAAAGTTGGGTTGCTTCTGATCTAAATTCACCGCAACGATGTCAAACTGAATTGGTGCCCGCTCGCGCAGCTTTAGCAGAACATCGAGCATGGCGTAGCTGTCTTTTCCGCCAGAGACACAAACCATGACTTTATCGCCATCCTCGATCATGCCAAAGTCACCAATCGCCTGACCAACTAAACGAGACAGTTTTTTCTCGAGTTTGTTTTCTTCAAACGCTACTTTGCGAGGATCGTTCACTGGGTTACCTTACCGTAACGAATCTTTGATGCGAAACACCTCAACGCCCACCGAGTGACAGTCAGAATAAACATCTGGCTTGGCAGTAGAGACGCGGGCGGCTTTCACATTAGGGTGAGCCAGCATGGCAGCAACAATATCGTCACAAAGTGTTTCTTGTAAATGGATGTGACCTTTCTGGGCTCGGGTCCGAATCGTCTCGCGCATAAAGTCGTAATCGAGCACTTCATCCAAAGTATCTTTTGTTGGTGTGTTGAGCGTAAACGGAATGTACAGGTCAATATTCAGAATTACGCGCTGCTCTGCTTTTTTCTCAAAGTCATGTACGCCGATATTGATATAAATCTCATAATCCCGCAGAAACAAACGGCGGCAATCGAGTAAGGAGGGGTGTTGCATCGCATCTAGCATTCTGTAAAGCCTATTCAGTTTTAAACATAACATCGCGTGATGATGGCATTAAATGCTGACCACCATCGACGTAAATCGTTGTACCCGTAATCGCATTTGACTCTGCAATAAAAATGGCTGTCTTCGCAATATCGATTGGAGTGGATGAGCGCTTTAATGGCGTCATTGTATGGGCGGTTTTAAAGCCCTCCTCAGACTGCGGCCCGGACGGAAGTGAAATACCAGGCGCCAATCCAACAACGCGCAGATAGGGGGCGAAATCCATCGCCATCATCTGGCTCGCACACTCCAGCGCGCCCTTCGATAGGGTATATGAAAAATAATCGGGATTGAGATTAATGAGCTTCTGATCGAGCAGCTGGATCACCGCTGGAATATCGCCACCAGACAAAGGATCTACTGCCTTGGATTTTTGCTGTCGGTAGAGTAACTGCGCCAAGAGGACTGGTGCTAAAACATTCACTTGCATCATCTTCTGAAAAAAAGCCGTGTTAATGAGCTGCGGCTCTGCGCTAGCCCGGTCATACTCAAACTGTGAGGCACTATTGACGATGCAATCCAGCGCGCCCATATTGGTTGTAACGGCATCAAACAGCGCAGTAATTTCTGACTCGCTGGCTAAATCAGCCTGAAATGCCATTGCCCTTGCACCTAATTTCTGAATCGCAGTAACCGTTTCATCGGCTTCCGCTTTTGACTGTCCATAGTGAACAGCAACATCCCAGCCTTGTTCTGCAAAATGGATAGCAATAGCCTGCCCCACGCGCTTTGCAGCGCCGGTGACCAAAACGCATTTTTTGGCCTTGGGTGAGGTAGAAGAGCTTGAATTCACGTTTTTCTCTTAGACTAGCGAGTTATGGATATTACCTTGACCGACACCGAAAAAGCGCATAGCGCGCGCTTGAGCGCAGAAATTGCCCTAGAAGTCGCATCCCATGGGGGTTGCTTACCTTTTTCGCGCTATATGGAGATAGCCCTTTACCAAGCGGGCAGTGGCTACTACAGTGCTGGCGCCCATAAATTGGGAAGTGGTGGCGACTTTACTACCGCCCCAGAGATTAGCCCTTTTTTTGGCATGGCGCTGACCAATACCATCCTGCCAGTCTTAGAGGCATTTCGGTCCCAAGGCAAACTAACCCGCATTCTTGAATTTGGCGCTGGAACAGGCAAGTTAGCCGCATCCATCCTTGGTCGCTTAAAAGAGCTTGATTTTCCCTTAGACCACTATGGCATTCTCGAAATCGCTCCCGATTTAGCGCAGCGTCAGCGCGCCTTATTGCAAGAGACCAAAAACGATCTGCAGTGCTCAACCGCAATCGACTGGCTCAGCGCCCTGCCAAGTGAATTTGAGGGCGTCATCATTGCAAATGAAGTATTAGATGCAATACCGTGTGAACGCATTGTTTACCAAAACAGAGAATGGCACCACCAAGGGGTGGCCATTAAAAATGGCGCCCTTGCTTTAGAGATCGGGTCAGTAGTCGATCGGCAATTATTACCGGACTATCTCCTGACCCACTCCTTTGCTGAAGGCTACACCACCGAAATCAACCCGCAAAGTGTGGCGTGGATTAGGGCCTTAACGCAGGCGCTGACGAGCGGTCTTTTTATTACGCTGGATTATGGATTTCCGGTGAGCGAGTTTTTTCACCCGCAGCGCGAACAAGGAACATTGATGGCCCACCATCGCCACCACACCATTACAGATCCACTCTATCTGCCGGGTCTCTGCGATCTAACGAGCCATGTGGAGTGGTCATCCATTTCGAGCGCAGCCCTTGCTGCCGGAGCAGATGAAATCTATTTCAATAATCAAGGTAACTTCTTATTGGAAGCCGGTATTGGTGATTTGGTTTTGGAGAAAATGGATCCGGCTAACGCAACTGCTTTTTTACCAGTCTCCAATGCCTTGCAAAAATTGTTATCGGAAGCGGAGATGGGGGAACTGTTTAAAGTCTTTGCATTCAAAAAAAATCTGCCCGGACTCTCGCTAGACAGGCTTCCAGGCTTAGGTGGCCGTAACCGACTTCACAGCCTGTAATCGTGCGGCATCGATTGCGGAGCGAATGCGTTCACCCTGTTGTTGCTCTGCTGCCGAAAGACTCTGAATAACAGCTTGGCTATTGATGGCCAGCGCTGCTACTAGGCCAGCGCTAATCCGCTGTACCTGAAAACCCAATACACCGGCCAATGCGATTAATTTTTCTGCACGCTCGGGCTTACGCCACGCATCCGCTCGGTTCAACCAAGCAAGAATGTCACCTGCGTTATAGCCTTGCTGTGTCACTCGATTTTTTAGCGCTGAGAATAATTCTGCAAAATCCCGGGTACCATGTGGCATGCGGGTTGTTTCGGCCCATTGCCGAATAGCGTCTTCACCGAGGTCCGCTAATAGCACAGCACAAACCGAATCAACGTCTACTGCTTTGTTTGCTGCTAACAAATCAAGGTCGCTAGCCAGTTGTTTTTTGAGTTGCGGATTCTTGCAAACTGCAATCAAGGGCTGCGGTAGGAATTGCTCTGCAGCGCCAGTCTCCAAAAGAACTTCAAGCATCCGCAGCGGATTAGCTGAACGCATACCGCGATCGAGCTCCTGCCATACGCGCTCCAGTGATAGTGCCGACAACTCACCCGACTGCACAATGGCGCGCAGCGCCTCTTGTGTTTCAGCTGCAATCGTAAATGCTGGAAAGCGCGCAGCAAACCGAGCAATGCGTAATAAACGCAGCGGATCTTCTGTAAATGCAGCAGAAACATGGCGAAATACCTTGGCTTGAATGTCATTTTGCCCACCATAAGGATCGATGATGGGACCCACTCGCGCACCAGTGTCATCGACCTGCTGAGCCATGGCATTGATGGTGAGATCGCGCCGCTGTAAATCCTGTTCTAAGGTGACAGAAGGGTCGGCATAAAAATGGAATCCCTGATAGCCAACGCCTGTTTTTCGCTCGGTTCGAGCCAAGGCATATTCGGCATGGGTCTGAGGATGTAAAAAGACTGGGAAGTCTTTACCAACCGGCTGGTAGCCCAGCGCAATCATTTCCTCTGCACTACTTCCAACTACAACGTAATCAATGTCGTTCACCGGGATACCCATTACAGAATCCCGTATTGCTCCGCCAACGGCGTATACGTTCAAGCCAACAGACTCCGGATGGATTGGCGCGATATGCCGAAGGTGGTTATCAAGTCATCAGCTGCAGTCGGTGGTAATACATTAGGCAATTGCATGGACGCAATGTTGTCACGGGACATCAAGGTGGGCACTGGCAAGAATTCGAACATCAACGCCTGTAGATAGCCGACGATGGCTGGCATCGGAATAATCCGCGTCGTAGTTTGTGCTTTTAAGGCCGCAAAACGAACTAGCTCTGCCATGCTGAGTACTTCGGGACCGACCAAAGAATAGGTTTGGTGGATGGTTTGCTTCATCGTGATCGCAGCAACAAAGGCGGCGGCCACATCATTGACGCTCACCGGCTGAAACAGCGCCTGCGAATTTGCTAAGGGAATAACCGGAAATACTTTTGCCAAGTTAGCAAACAGATTAATGAATTGATCGTCTTGTCCAAAAATGACGGACGGCCTAAAAATAGTCCAATCCAATCCGCTGGCCCGGACTGCAGCTTCGCCATCGCCTTTACTGCGTTGGTACATCGATGGTCCGTGCGAGTCTGCGCCCAATGCACTCATGTGTAAATAACGCTTGATGCCATTGGCTTTCATTGCAGCGATGCAGTGGGTTGGTAGTAATACGTGGGCACGCTCAAATACCTTACCATAGGGCTTGGCAGGACGATCGTGCAAAACACCGACTAAATTAATTACGGTGCCGCCTGGCTTAACCTGACTACATAAGTCATTTAAGGCGGTTTGATCATTGACGTCGGCTGGAACCAGGTGAACGCTGGGCAGCAAACGAAAATCCCGTGCTGCTGCCAAATGGCGTGTTGGTAACAATACCGAATAGCCTTCGCGTTGCAGTCTGCGCACCAGCACACTGCCCACAAATCCATTACCGCCAATCACTAGTACATCGTATTTCATGGCAACTCACTTTGTATTGCAGCCTTGGGCGCAATCGTTCCAAGGCGCTGTTTTAAAGAAATCGTTTGGCCCGTCATCACGCCCGAGTAATAGCTGGCATTGGACAATACATTCTTAACGTAAGTTCTGGTTTCATGAAATGGGATTGTCTCTGCAAAAATCGCGCCCTCCACGGGGGCATTTAAACGCTCGCGCCATAACTTAGAGCGGGAAGGGCCGGCATTGTAGGCGGCTGATGCTAATACCCACGATCCATCTAAGTCCACCAGCACCATATTAAGGTAATTGCTCCCCAAGGTTAAATTGGTATTGGTGTCTTTTAACTTTTCTTGCGTATACGAGGTCATGCCAATTTTCTTGGCAACGTATTTAGCCGTATTCGGCATGACTTGCATCAAACCCGATGCGCCAACGGAAGAAGTGGCGTTCATAATGAAGCGCGACTCTTGCCGAATTAGGCCATATGCCCACGCTAAATTGAGATCAATTTGCCTGGCGATGGGAGTGAGTTCATCGCGGTAGGGCGTTGGAAAGCGCAAGGTGAAATCATGCTCCGCCTTGGTTCGATCTGCCGTGTTGACAGTCCGATCGTAGAGCTGGATGCGTTTTGCATATTCGGCAGCAGCCAAAAGTTCTTTGTCGCTCATGCCACGCAATTCCCAATTCCATTCGCGGTTGCCCTCAAAGCGCAAATTCATGGCGTAGAAACGCTCGCCACGAATAAAGCCTTTGCGCTCCGCCATGGGCTTAATCTCTTGATCCGTTACCCGAACTCGCGTTGGAATTTGGGTTTTCTTACCAAGCTCTTCGCGCGCCAATTGCCCATAAAAATTAAATTGCTCATGAATCAGCTCATACTGCTCTTTGCCCTTGGCGGCTTGCCCAGTAGCCTCGAGTGCTCGCCCATACCAATACGTCCAGGCTGGGTCTTTCTGCCGTAACGCAGGATTCATGGTTTCAATCGCATCCCGCACTAAGGGCCAATCCTGCGCGCGCAAGGCTGCTCGTACTTTCCATTCTTGACTCTCGGTCGAGAGCAATTCACTAAAGCCCAAGTCGTGCTGCATCCGGAACACATCATCTGCTCTGAGGTCTTGGCGCTTGGCCAAGAACTGACCGATGACACCCCACCCTGCCGCTTGGTTTTCTTTGCTATATCGCGTTGCGCTCTGAGAAAAATCCCGATAGGCTTTTACGGGATCGGCTCTGGCTGCCTTCACAATCTCGCCAATGGGATCTTCTCCCGCCATTCTTCGGCCCGCGGTCTCTAGTCCCATTTCAGCGGCACTACGACCATATGCTTTTGCTTCAGCAGGTGTAATGGCTCCGGCATTCAATAAAAGCGGCACCAACTCCTGACATCCCTGACCATAAAACTTGGGGTCTAACATGACGAGCCGT
>JBIPON010000050.1:0-10305 GCA_044379065.1 Polynucleobacter sp.
ATGATGTACCAGGTTCGTACCGGACAATTGAGCTTGCGCGTGCTACCTCTTCGCCTACGCGATCGAGGTATTTGCGTTTTACCCCGGCCGCAGGCGATGCTTGCCATGCCAGGTCATCCGCATGTAAAACAATACGCTCACTAAAATCACTGTGGATATTCATCCTGTAAGAATAAATCAAAGCTTAGCCAACAAGAAGATCGTTACAATTCAGCGATGAATAGCTCCAATCCCCCATTAAAAGAAGCCAAAGGAAGTCTTCGTCACCGAATCAAGGATGAAATTGTTCAGGCCGCGCTCTTGACCCTTTATTTTGCAGCGTGGTTTTGTGCTATCGCTTTCTTCTCTTTTGCGCTCCTGCGGGAGGAAGCAATACCAATAACCCCCTTTGGTCTTGCCATCATTAAAGCGGCTTTATGCGCTAAATTTATGATGATCGGTAAAGCAATCTTTCCTTTGCGAGTAGACGCCAATCGAGGCCTCATCAAATCCATTTTCTGGCATTCCATCGTCTATCTCGGTGTAGTGATTGCACTTAGCCTTGCCGAATCTGGAATTGATGGACTTTTGCATCACAAATCATTTCTGGAGTCCGTATCTTCATTTGGACACGGCGACCCAATTTATATTGCTGCCCTCTCTATGATGTATTGGCTCATTCTTTGGCCGTATTTGATTGTGCTTGGATTAAATCAATCGATGGGCAATAAGGCAGTTCATGCGATTCTCTTTGGATCTAAATCGACGTAATAAGAGTAAAAGCAAATTTCGGCTTCAACTTTTTTCTGCACCTCTAAAAGAAATCAGGATCGCATTGCGATCCTGATTGTCTTGATACGGCACCTCGAGAGCCTTACATTACCAGCCAATCGCCTTAGGTAACCATAAGGAAATCTGTGGGTAGTAAAACACTAAGAACAAAGCAACGCCTTGCATAAGCACAAAAGGTATGACGCCTTTATACAAATGCTTAATCTTTACCTCCGGCGGCGCCACCCCTTTCAGATAAAACAGAGCCCAGCCAAATGGTGGTGTTAAGAACGATGACTGTAAACATACCGTAATCATCATTGCGATCCAAACCGGATCCGCACCCTGCGCTATGAGTACCGGCAAAAATAGTGGGACGGCAATATAGCTAATTTCGATCCACTCAATGAAGAAACCCAGAATAAAAATCAGCAGCAACATAAACCAAATATCGCTATTGACGCCGCCCGGGATTACCTCGAACATACCAGCAATCAATTCTTCACCGTTTAGCCCGCGGAACGAAAGTGCAAAGACTTGAGCGCAGATCAGAATAAACATCATGATCGCACTGATTTTGGTCGTATCCAGCGCAACTAATTTCAGCTTGGCCCATGAAAAGCGCCCAGAGAATATGGTTACGATTACGCCACCGATGGCGCCCATCGCAGCCGCTTCTGTTGGGGCTGCAATACCCGCAACGATCGAACCTAACACGGCAATAACCAGCATGATGGGCGGCACAACCACTTTCCAGAATCGAATCCACAGTTCTTTTCCAGAAACCCGACTGCGCTCTTCCTTCGGTATGGGCGGCATCAAATCAGGTTTGAGCCATCCCAGAATCAGAATGAACACAATGTAAACGACCACCAATAACATTCCGGGACCAACGGCTGCTGCAAACAGAGTTCCTACCGACAGCTGCATGATGTCGGAGAGCAAAATCAAGATTAAGCTGGGTGGAATGATTTGCCCTAAAGTGCCGGACGCACAAATGGCCCCGCACGCAATGCTTTTGTCATAGCCACGCCGGATTAAGGTTGGCAAGGTCAATAAGCCCAAGGTGATCACGGTTGCACCAACAATACCCGTGGTGGCACCCATTAATGCGCCAAATAAAATGATTCCAACCGCCATACCGCCCTTAACGCCACCGGCGACGTGCCCAATCACATCTAATAAGTCATCCGCTAATCCAGATTTTTCTAGCGTAATACCCATAAAGATGAATAAGGGTATAGCGAGCCATTGGTAGCCTGCCACTACACCAAAAACTCGCGCCGGCAAGAGGTTGAATAGCACTGGCCCAAAACCCAAATACCCGAACACAAAACCAACGGTTGCCAGGGTAATGGCGACTGGTACGCCGATCATCAGCATTACAAAGAAGCCAATGAGCATAAAAATAGCCATGGTTTGCATCTCAAACATGATTGCCCTCGCCTTTTGTTTGGTAGTTCACAATCACGCGGCAAAACTCACCCACACCTTGCAGTGCTAGAAGGCAGAAGCCAATTGGAATGAGTCCCTTAACCAGCCAGCGGTATGGAATTCCGCCGGGGTCAGGTGACATCTCCCCAATCGAAAACGATTGGTTGACGTACTTGATTGAAAGCAATATGAATAAGATTGCCACCACGACAGTTAATGCAGCTGACAAAAGGTCAACATATAACTTTGTTTTGGGTTTGTAGTTGGCATAAAACAAGTCAACTCGGACATTGTCCCCACGAAGTAATGCGTAACTCATACCAAATAAAATTAATGCTGCTAAGAGGTGCCACTCAAGCTCCTGAGCCCATACGGTTCCCAGGCTCATGCTGTACCTCAATGTTACGTTGATGACTATCAAGGCCACAATGGCAAGGGCCACATACGACGTGGCCCTGCCAATGTGATCAAGTAAGCCTTCAATACGAGCTGCGATTGTATTTAAGGACTTTTGCACAGAATTCCTAACTCAAATAATTAAAAAGCAAATTAACCGCGAACTTTGTTGTGGTACGTGGCCTCACTGTATGAAGCCCAAATGTCATAGTTCCGCTTAAAAGCAAAATACGAGTCGTGTACTTTCTTAGTCATTGGGTCAGCGGCTGCGGCGGCATCCAAAATCTTCTTGGTTTCTGCGCGCATTGCAGCTATGACGGAATCTGGCAAGGGCAAAGCAGTTACGCCCTGCTTCTTGACTAGGTCTTCCATCGCTTCTGCGTTATTGCGCTGGCACCATGCTTCACCGATGACGTTGCATGCGGCAGAGGCATTTTGTACTACTGCCTGGAGATCCTTTGGTAACTTCTCCCATGCGGCTTTGTTGATGAGAAGCTCTGACGTAGTTGCAGGCTCATGCCAACCCGTGGTGTAGTAAAACTTGGCTGCTTTTTGTAAACCCAGACGACGATCTTGGAAAGGACCCACGAACTCAGCCGCATCAATAACACCGCGCTCCAGCGCAGGGAAAATCTCACCACCCGGTAGCACCTTCACATCGACACCCAGATTGGCATAGACCTTACCGGCCAGACCAGGGATACGCATCTTCAGTCCTTTTAGGTCCGCTACGGCATTGATTTTCTTTTTAAACCAACCGGTCATTTGCACGCCAGTATTACCGCAAGGCATTGCAACCATGCCAAATGGGGCGTAGGTTTCATTCCAGAGATCAATACCACCGCCGTCATACAACCAGCCATTCATGCCTTGGAAATTCAGGCCAAAAGGTACAGCCGTGAAATATTGCGCGGCAGCTGTTTTGCCGGTCCAAAAATAGCTATTGGCGTGATTCATCTCCACGGTGCCGGAACGTACCGCGTCAAAACCCTCGAAGGCCGGAATTAACTCGCCAGCTCCAAACACTTGAATCTTGAGGCGACCGTTTGACATATCGCTGATGCGCTTAGCGAGATCAGTGGCGCTTCCTGGTCCATCCATATAAAAAGGCGAACCTTTTGGATAAGCGCTGGTCATTTTCCAGTTAAATGTTTGTGCTGATTGCGCGCGCACAATGGCTGGAGCCCCTAAGGCAACACCAGCTACACCCGCACCAATACCGGTGCTTATAAATTTACGGCGGTTAGATTCCATATTAAATCTCCTAAGAAGTTGAAATTAATTAAAAAAATAATGTGATTAATATTGTGCGGTGCAACTAAAATATCGAAAATAAATGCTTCCGATTCAATTTAGTACAAACCCAGCTTGTTCTAATCGGGACATTCCCTAGTTAGGTGCATTTATTGCACTATTTTGGTAGCGGATGTTGTTCATGCATCAATTTGGTGAATGCATCAATTTAAACTGTGTCTTTTATTACACGTTAACAGCAGAGAGCAAAAAACAATGCAAGCAAAATGGGGTATTCAAGGAATGGCGGTAGCGCCACACTCACTCGCGTCTGAGTCGGCACTAGCTGTCTTGCGCGAAGGCGGTAATGCGCTGGAAGCCATGATTTCAGCGGCTGCTACCATTGCTGTGGTCTATCCGCACATGAACTCCATAGGCGGCGACTCATTTTGGGTTGTGCATGCTCCAGGTAAAGCCATGGGCGGCATTGATGCGTGTGGCGCATCGGCAGGACTCGCGACAAAGAAATGGTATGCCGACCAAGGCATCACTAAAGCCATTCCCTTTCGGGGCCCGGTAGCAGCCAACACGGTTGCTGGAACCATTTCAGGCTGGGGTGCTGCGCATGCTTTATCCAAAAAGGGCTTGGGTGGCAAATTGCCCTTATCTCGCCTGCTAGAGGATGCGATTCATTATGCAGAGGCCGGCGTACCTGTCACCCTCAGCCAATCCAGTTTGACAGAAAAAAAGCGTCCCGAGTTGTCGTCCATTCCAGGCTTTGCTGAAACCTTTTTGGTCAATGGCAAAAGTCCAGAAGTCGGTAGCATTTTTAAGCAAGGCAGGCTTGCAGCCACTCTTCGGCAGATTGCAAAAAAAGGAACCGACGACTATTACCGAGGCGAGTTAGCTGAATTACTCGCCAACGAATTAACGGCTATCGGCAGTCCACTGCGCTTAGCCGACTTGAAGCGTCATCAAGCAAAGCTAATTGATCCGCTGGAACTTAAACACAGCTTAGGCAATGTGTATAACATGACGCCGCCAACCCAAGGCGTTGTTTCCCTGATGATCTTGGGCATTCTGGATCAACTTAACTTAAAACGCTTTAATGTTGATAGCGCTGAATACGTCCACCACTGCGTTGAGGCAACCAAGCAAGCATTCAAAGTACGCGACCAACATGTAACAGATCCTGCATACATGGCGCACCATGCCCAGCACTTTTTAAGTCCTGATTTTTTAAAGAATTTAGCGTCCAAAGTAGATGGTCAGAAAGCCTTGCCTTGGGGGGCTGGCCGAGGGCCAGCCGATACCATTTGGATGGGCGTAGTGGATGGCGAAGGCCGATGCGTCTCCTTCATTCAAAGCATTTATCACGAGTTTGGCGCCGGTATTGTCTTGCCCAAATCCGGCGTGAATTGGCAAAACCGAGGTTGCAGTTTTTCACTAGACCCACATAACTTAAATACCTTAGAACCACATCGCAAACCGTTTCACACCCTTAATCCTGCGCTGGCATTATTCAAGGATGGCCGCTCGATGGTCTACGGCACGATGGGTGGCGACGGTCAACCGCAAACCCAGTGCGCTGTATTTACACGCACCGCAACTTACGGCCTTAATCCACAGGATGCCATCAGTAGACCCCGTTGGTTACTCGGTAGAACGTGGGGTCAAACCAGTGACAGTCTCAAACTAGAGTCCCGCTTTGATGGCAAGGTGGTGTCTCAGCTTACTGCTATGGGTCACGATATTGAAATGCTCAGCGATTTTGATGAGACAGTAGGCCATGCTGGTTGCATCATTCGGGAACCATCCGGCGTATTACGCGGTGGCTGGGATCCACGAAGTGATGGCTCAGTTGCTGCCTTTTAGATTGGCAGCGCGACTTTAGTAGACCCAAGGGATGAGTTTGCGCACTCGCCCTTGGTAGTCGGCGTAAGTAGAAAAACGTGCTGCTAACCACCGCTCTTCTTTGCGCGATTTGATATCAAAAAAGATAATTAAGGCTAATACGTAAATCCAGACCAATAGGGTTTGCTGTATTAGCCCCCAGCCCAAAGCCAATACAATCACCCCAAAATAAATCGGATGACGAACCCAACCGTATAGACCAGCTTGCACGAGCTCAGAATTATCTTTTGGCTTAGGGAGTGGCGTGAGGTTTTTGCCTAAATAAAATGCTGCAATGATTGCAATACTGCTGCCAACGACAAAAACAGCGTAGCCAAGCCACTGAAGAAGTTGATTTTGCACACCGCAAGCCTCACCCGCACTGAGGCGAACCGGACCAAAGAAAAGCAAGCCCAATAAAATAGCTTGCACCACAACAAAACCAATTCCACTGCCTTTAGGTGATTTTGTTTGGGGCGCCATCGCTACACGTACTCGGCTACTTCAACTAAATTACCGTCAGGATCACGCAGATAAACAGAACGTATCGGACCTAAAGCGCCTCTGCGCGAAACCGGGCCAACATCAATTGGGATTTGCTGTGCTTCGAGGTGCTTGATAAAGTCATCCAATGGCACGGATGCAATCAAGCAAAAGTCACCGGAGCCAATCGTCGGGATGCGGGCTTTGGTGGGCGTTTCTGTATTGCGGTCTTGCAAATTAATTTTCAATTGACCAAATAGCAAAGCATGACGTGGCTGCCCTTCCGGCCCTCTAAAAAACTCACGCTCAAAGCCAAAAGCTTTTTCATAAAACTGAGTAGTGACTTCAATGTCCGTAACGGTAAGAACAATGTGGTCAATGCGATCAATTAAGGTATTCAAGGGCTACTCCTGTAATGGGTTTACTTAGGGTAAAAAGGCGCCATCGGCCTCAAAGGCTTTGAGCGCCTCACCCGTGATGCCAATTTCTGCCAAAACTGAATTGGTATGCTCACCCAATAGGGGTGGGTGCATGCGAACTTGTTGGGGCGTGCCCGACAACTTCACTGCAAACCCAATATTCGGGACCTTGCCTTCAATCGGATGATCGATTTCCATGCGCATTTGGCGGTGCTTACCATGCTCACTCTCGAATGCTTCCGGATAAGTATTAATTGGGCCCGCCGGAATACCTTCAGCCAGCAATAGATCAACCCACTCTGCTCCAGTTTTAGTCACGAAAGTCTTTTCAAGTTCGGCAACCAACTCTTCACGGTTTGCAAGCCGCAATGGGTTCGTCATGAAGCGAGCGTCATTCATGAGCTCAAGTCGATTGATTGTCTCGCACAGCAAAGCCCATAACTTTTGATTCGTGGCGCCCATCACAAAGTAGCCATCTGCGGCTTTCATGGCTTGGTATGGCGCGCTCATGTGATTGGCAGTTCCCAGCTTATAAGGCTCCACTCCAGTTCCCCAATACTGCGAGGTATCCCAAATCGAAAATGCCAATGCGGCATCAAATAATGAGGCGTCAATGAACTGCCCTTCCCCGGTATTTTTCTTACCAATGTGCGCTGCCAAAATGGCATAGACTGCAAAGAGTGCGCAGCCAATATCGGCAACCGGAACACCTGCCTTGACAGGCGGGCCATCGGGATAGCCCGTCACGCTCATGACGCCCGACATGGCCTGGGCCATTAAATCAAAACCGGGACGCTCTGCCCAGGGGCCCGTTTGACCAAATCCAGAAATACTGGCGTAAACCAAGCCAGGGTTAATGTCTTTTAAAACGGCATAGTCAATTCCCAGCTTTTTCATAACTCCGGGGCGGTAGTTCTCAACCAAGATATCAGCGGTCTTCACCAGCTCAAAAAAGACCTGCTTGCCGGCTTTGCTTTTTAGATTGAGGGCAACGCTGCGCTTATTACGGTTCATGTTTAAAAAGCCCATGCTATCGGAGCCTTTCATTTTGAAACCCATAGCGCCTCGGGTTTGGTCCCCGGTACCAGGAGGCTCAATCTTAATGACGTCTGCGCCGAGGTCAGCCAAGAGCATGCAGCAGTATGGTCCTGCCATCACTTGGCTAACATCCAAGACGCGCACTCCGGCAAGCGGCAGCGGTCGATTGGCAGCCTGCAATGGCTTATTTACATGTTGCGTGGAATTTGTCATGGTCTCACTTACTTAAACCGGTTCTTTTATATTTAGAATGAACCAATCGTCTAATATAAATCATTTATGAACACTTCGGCCACACCCCCCTCTACCGCACCTAAGGTTGCTCAAGTCCTGTTTTCTGTAGAAAACAATGTGGCACACATTACCTTTGATCATGTGGCCGCGCGCAATGCCATGACCGTGGAGATGTATGAGCGTCTGCGGAGCGTCTGCCTGGAAATTGCTCAGACGCCGAGCATTCGGGTGCTGATTCTACGTGGTGCGGGTGGCCAATCCTTTGTTTCTGGCAGCGATATAGCGCAGTTCAGCAGCTTTACCAGTGGCGTTGACGGGATTGCCTATGAGGCCTCAATTGATAGCTACTTTGCACCTTTGATTGACTTACCGATTCCGACCATCGCCGTGGTGGAGGGCTTGGCCGTGGGTGGCGGTCTTGCAATTGCCAGCTGCTGTGATTTTCGGATTGCCACGCACGATGCCCGCTTTGGTGTCCCAATCGCTCGCACGCTTGGAAATTGCTTATCGGCTGGCAATGTTGCTTGGCTGATCCATCACCTCGGCGTTGGCATCGTCAAACGCATGCTTTTACTAGGGGAGCTGGTGCCGGCGAGTGAATTGCTTGCAAACGGCTTCATTCTCAAAACCCACTCTGCCGAAGACATCGATGGAGCCGCAAGCGCTTTAGCAAATAGACTCCGCTCACTTGCGCCTGTAACCCAAAAGGTTTCAAAAGCAAGCATTCACCGCATACTACGCAGCCAGCTGCCCAATTGCGACGACTTGGTAAGGGAATGCTATGGCAGCGCCGACTTCAAAACGGGCGTTAATGCCTTTTTAAGTGGAAAACCCCCCAAGTGGGAGGGTAAATAGATTTTGACTACCAATCCGGTAAAAAAATCATATCGCCGTCCTGACCATATATTGCATTTCTTTCTTCGTATTCGGGGCTAATTTCTTTTAGGCCAGCCCGAATCCATACTGCTCCGCAGTCGCTAGGGGTAAACCGCTATATGGCTCGGAAGGAATTCAATGAAAAATAGTCGTTTGTTACAAGAACAACATGGCGGAAGACCGCTAGAGTGAGACAAAGTCACTAAAGACGCGAACAGAGGTTAATTGACCTTTGTCACTTTTTTATTGTTTATTCTCAGCTAGACTGCTTTCGTTCTATGAACTGCTGTATTGAATTTTGAAATACCGAATTACGTTTGAGCCAATTTTTTAATGAAGAAGGAAGAAGAATAATGATCAAAAACGCATTGATTGAGAAGTTACTAAAGACCGCGCTTTGTATGTCCTTGGTAACAGGCACTGCAGCAATCGCACAAGAATGGCCAGCCAAGACCATTACATTTCTGAATCCATTCCCAGCAGGTGGCGGCACTGATGCGTTTGCTCGTCCTCTAGCCGCACAGCTCACAGAGCAGCTCGGCAAGCAAGTGATTATTGATAACCGCGGCGGTGCTGGTGGTACGGTTGGCGCCTCTGCTGCAGCTAAAGCAGCACCCGATGGTTATAACTGGTTTGTGGGCGCTACGCACCACACCATTGCTCCTTCCATGTACAAGAACTTGGATTACGACATTGAGAAGAGCTTTATTCCGGTAGCCATGCTTGCGAACGTGCCTCAGGTTTTAGTTGTGAACCCACAAAAAGTGAGCGCGCGCAATGCCAAGGAATTCGTTGAGCTGATGAAAAAGAATCCAGGTAAGTTCAACTTCGCTAGCGCTGGTAGCGGTACAGTGCATCACTTGGCTGGCGAGCTCTATAAGATTCAAACTGGCACATTTATTACCCACATTCCTTACCGTGGCGCAGGCCCTGCAATGAGTGACTTGTTAGCCGGTCAGGTTGATCTGGAATTTGATGGCTTAGCAACTTCAGCGCCTCAGATCAATGCCGGTAAATTGGTTGCGATTGCAGTGGCATCGAAGAATCGCAATCCAGCTATTCCAAATGTACCTACCTTTGTAGAAGCTGGTATGCCAGACTATATCGTGTCAACCTGGTATTCGCTATTTGCTCCACGCGGCACACCAAAGCCCATTGTTGATAAGATGATTGCTGAAGTTCAAAAAGCACTCAATACACCAAAGCTCAAAGCAATCTGGGCTGCGAACGGCTCCGAGATTCCTAATCTTTACGGTGAAGAATTCGGCAAGCAAGTAAGTGCAGACGTGAAGCGCTGGGCTGCTGTTGTCGCAAAATCAGGTGCCAAGCTCGACTAATTCGATCTAGCCCCACTGAAAAAGCCGCTGCATCAGCGGCTTTTTTCATGCCCGCTGTGCTATTCTCCGTAGTGAGGTCTTAATGATCTCACGCGCTCGAAGAGCCAGATCGCCTAGAAACACGTAAGGGATCCATTTCTGAAAACGCCAGTCGTTTCAGCTCCATATCCTTCTTTCTGATTTCCTTTTTTTGTTCTTCCTGTTTTTTTATT
>JBIPON010000198.1:0-3191 GCA_044379065.1 Polynucleobacter sp.
CCCGGCTCAACCCGCTGCAGACCCTCCACCCGAATGTCTTTCACCACAAAGCTCTCAGCAGCCTGCAATGGCATAGCAAAACTGGTCAGCAAAACAAAGCTTGCTTGAATCAGCAGTCGGAGACTAAATCGAGGGGCTAGACGGAACAAATTCAAGATAAGAAATACCGTTGTAAGTCATTAAATAAAGCAAAAAGTGTTAACGAAATCAACAAGATAAAGCTAAATTTATGAAGCCATTCTTGTACTGAAATCGGTAAGCGCTTTCCGGATACCAACTCCCATGCATCATACAGGAGCTGACCCCCATCCAGCATGGGGATGGGGATCAAATTCAAGAGGCCAATACTGATGCTCATCAGGGCCAAAAAGCCAAAAAAAGCCTGCCAGCCCACCTGCGCCGACTTACCCGCCATATCGGCAATGCTTAAGGGCCCACCCAGCTGGTTTAAGGAGGTTTCTCCCGTAACCAGACCGAGCATTAATTTGGTCGACACCACAGTAATTAGCCAAACCCGCTCACTGGCATACATCAGCGCGTCAATCGGACCGAGGCGTAGCATCACCATTTCCTCTGGCTTGGCGCTGGCTGGCCTAATACCCAAAGCCTGCAGGGGATCCTGCTTGGGCTGAACCTGTGGCAAGGCCTCTGCAGGAAATGGCACCGCAATCCGGTTGCCGCTAGGGCTAGTCAACTCCAAGACAAAGCCCTTCTCCCCAGTAATCGCATCCAGCAGTTGCCAGCGCAATTGATTCCAACTAATCACTGGCTCAAAATCGGCAGAGGCAGCATCAATATCGCACCAACCCGTAACCAAGTCTCCCGCAACCAATCCCACCTTTGCGGCGACCGATGCTTCCGGTGGAGCCTGCAGACGCGCCGGCAATTGCGTGGCGCCAGCAAGGTAAATCACCATCAAAAAAGCAACTGCCAAAATGAAATTAGCCAGCGGTCCGGCGGCCACAATAAAGGAGCGCTGCCAGAGTGGCTTGCGATCAAAGGCATTTGCCTCGTTGGCTACATCGATGTGTTGCTCTGGATCGCGGCCGTCGAGTAATTTGACATAGCCACCCAGCGGAATTGAACCAATCACCCATTCGGTTTTATTTTGGCTAGTAAAGCGAAATAAGGGCTTACCAAAACCAATGGCAAATCGCAGTACTCGCACCCCGCACATGCGCGCTGCCGCATAGTGGCCATATTCATGAAAGCCCACCAAAATCCCGATCGTGACAATGAATGTAAAAAGAGTAATGAGTCCTTGCACGAATACCTCTATGTGTTGGCAAATTTGGAAACCAACTGCGCTGCAACTTGGCGCGCCTGCGTATCCGCGCCCAGAACAATCTCAATGGATCTGGCTGGGACAGATTGAATGGCGGACAGTGTTTCACGAACCACGCCAGCGATTTGCAAATACGGTAAGCGCTGATCCAAAAACGCGGCGACTGCCACTTCATTAGCGGCATTCAGAATAGCTGGAGCAGTACCGCCTGCTTTTGCTGCCTCAAAGGCCAGTGCCAGGCACGGGAAGCGATTGAAATCAGGTTCTGAAAAATGAAGATTTGCCATCTGCGCTAAATTCAATGGCGGTACACCGGCATCGATGCGATTAGGCCAAGCTAAGCCATAGGCAATCGGGGTGCGCATGTCCGGCTGACCCAATTGCGCAATCACCGAACCATCGCGATAACGCACCATCGAATGCACTACGCTCTGCGGGTGAATTAACACCCGTATTTGAGATAAAGGCAGTCCAAATAACCAGTGGGCCTCAATGACCTCTAAGCCTTTATTCATCATGGTGGCTGAATCGACCGAGATCTTACGTCCCATTACCCAATTAGGATGTGCGCACGCCTCATCGGGCGTAATGGTTTTGAGGGCATCAAGACTCTTCTCGCGAAATGGACCGCCCGATGCCGTCAGCCAAAGCTCCTCTACGCCAAAATGGTCGCGCGTATTACCATTCGATGTGGAGCCAAACCGATCCGGCAGGCATTGGAAAATTGCGTTGTGCTCGCTATCAATTGGCAATAGCTCTGCACCGCCCGCTTTGACTGCGCTCATGAATAAATCGCCAGACATTACAAGGGCTTCTTTATTGGCCAGCAGAATGCGTTTACCTGCTTGTGCCGCAGCCAAGGTAGGCGCTAGACCAGCAGCACCGACAATTGCTGCCATCACGGTATCGCAGTCCGACTCCAGAACAGCAGTGAGCAATGCATCTGGTCCGTGGAGGATCGTAAGTTGACCACTCTTTTCTGCAAGCAATTGCTTTAACTGTGTTGCGCCAGCGGCATCGGCTACCACAGCAATGCGGGGCTTAAATTCAAGGCACTGCTGTGCCAAGCGCTCGACCTGCTGACCTGCCGTTAGCGCTACTACCTGGAAGCGATCGGGATGCGCCCGAATCACATCGAGGGTATTGACGCCGATTGATCCGGTGGACCCCAAAACCGTAACGCGGCGGCGTAAAGAAGAATTACTAGAGCTAGTCATTTTAAGAGTCCAACCAGTAATACAACGATGGGCATGGTTGGTAACAGCGCATCGATGCGATCGAGAACGCCACCATGACCCGGCAGCAAATGACTACTGTCTTTTACTCCGGACAGTCGTTTGAGCTGCGATTCAAACAAATCGCCGACAATGCTGAGGGCCGTTAAGCTGATCACCAATAAAAACATCGGTAGCCAACCCCAACTGACCGCAAAGGCACCAAAGATCGTTGCCGTTGGAGATAAGTACAGAGCGCATAGAGTCGCAAACAAACAGCAGAGCACGATCCCACCTAAAGCACCTTCAACCGTTTTGCCCGGACTTAATTGCGGCGCTAGGCGACGACGTCCAAAGGCTTTACCAACAAAATAAGCGCCAATATCTGCAACCCAAACCAACGCCATTGCTGTGAGTAGCCACAGCAAACCCATTTCCCGCAAGAACACCAACGCAAACCAGGTGGCTGGCAAGACGATTAAACCCAACACAGCAAAAAAGAATTGCCACTTCGATAGAGTTAGTTGGGTACCTCGCGACATGATGAGTGGTGCCCCGACGATCCAAAAGACCATGGCCAATAAAAGCAGCGCGATATCGATATCCACATTGGAAAAGAAAAGCAAGGCTGCAATTGCTATGAAACACAGGCCGGCATAAATCAACGCTGCTCTAGTAGCACCAGGCGCAAT
>JBIPON010000199.1:0-3186 GCA_044379065.1 Polynucleobacter sp.
GAATATCACCCGATTGTTTATCACCCAGTACCTCGCCCGCACCCCGAATTTCTAAATCATGCATCGCTAGATAAAAGCCAGAGCCCAATTCTTCCATCGCCTGAATCGCATCGAGTCGCAATTTGGCCTGCTTGCTGAGCGCCTCTGGGTCTGGCACCAGTAAATACGCGTACGCCTGATGGTGTGATCGACCAACCCGACCACGCAATTGATGCAGCTGTGCCAAGCCAAATTTATCTGCGCGGTGCATGATGATGGTGTTTGCTGTGGGTACGTCGATACCGGTTTCAATGATGGTGGTGCAGAGCAAAATATTACTACGCTGTGTTACAAATTCACGCATGACCGATTCCAGCTCACGTTCATGCATTTGCCCATGCGCAACACTAATGCGCGCCTCCGGGATGAGGGTTTGCAAAGCATGGCGGCGGTTTTCAATCGTTTCCACTTCATTGTGTAAAAAGTAGACCTGCCCACCACGCTTGATTTCGCGCAGCACTGCCTCGCGCACAACGCCATCGCCTTCACGCCGTACAAAGGTCTTAATTGCCAGGCGCTTTTGCGGTGCGGTTGCGATGACAGAAAACTCCCGGAGTCCCTCCATCGCCATTCCCAAGGTCCTTGGAATCGGGGTAGCGGTGAGCGTCAAAATATCGACTTCAGCACGCAATGCTTTCAAGGCATCTTTTTGACGGACGCCAAAGCGATGTTCTTCATCGACAATCACGAGGCCAAGCCGTGCAAATTGGGTTTCTTTTGAAAGCAATTTATGCGTGCCAATGACAATATCGGCCTCACCATTAGCAATAGCCTCGAGTGAAGCATTAATTTCCTTGCTGGTTCGAAAGCGAGATAACTCCACAATCCGCACTGGCCAATCAGCAAAGCGGTCTTTCCAAGTAGCCACATGCTGCTCAGCGAGTAGGGTGGTAGGCGCTAGGATTGCCACTTGCTTGCCGCCCATGACCGCAATAAAACTGGCGCGCAAAGCAACCTCGGTTTTACCGAATCCCACATCTCCGCATACTAGACGATCCATTGGCGTGCCGCTGGTCATGTCGCCAATCACCGCTGCAATCGCATTGGCTTGATCGGGCGTTTCTTCAAAGCCGAAGCTTTCCGCAAATGCAGCGTAATCGTGCGCTGAATATTCAAATGCATGCCCTTGGCGTATTGCTCGGGCAGCATAGAGGTTCAATAACTCAGCCGCAGTATCGCGAATTTGCTGCGCAGCCTTACGCTTGGCTTTATCCCACTGACCGGAGCCCAATTGATGCAGCGGCGCTGAATCGGGATCGGCACCAGCATACCGGGTAACCAGTTGTAGCTGATGCACTGGCACGTATAAGGTAGCTTGATTGGCATAAATTAAATGCAAAAATTCTTCAAAAATAGGTGCTTCTTTGGGTGGCGCTAGGTTGAGCAAAACCAATCCTTGGTAGCGGCCAATGCCATGTTCCACATGCACTACCGGATCGCCGATCTTGAGTTCAGCCAAATCCTTAAAGAGCATGTCAGGATCGCTTGCTTCCTTGCTACTGTCTTTGCGGCGCTGACGCGTGGTGAGCGTAAATAGCTCTGCCTCCGTAATAAACAGGAGACCCTGACTGGGCCAATCAAAGCCATTTAAGAGTGGGGAGACAACCAAGGCGAAGGGCGCTGCACCTTTAACAAAGGAAGCTAAATCATCTAGTAGTACTGGCTGAAGTGGATAAAGAATTCCACCGCCATCAGCTGATACCGAATTGCTTTCATCCAAGAGTGCGCGAATGGATTCACGGCGACCCGCACTATCGCAGCAAATCACAATGCGGCGATGCGCCTCTGCAACCTGATGGCGTAGTCGCCCAATCGGATCATGGTCACGGCGATGAATGCCCACGTCCGGCACCGATAAAAACTGGGGCGGCTCATTCGCTTCAATATTCGAAACAATGCCGTCGCGGTTCAGTACGAGGCGGGCGTTACTTTTTGAAAGACTAAAAAATTGATCAACGTCTAAGAAAAGTGCTTTGGGCGGGAGTATTGGGCGATCTAAGTCGTGCTTGAGGAAGGCGTAGCGTTGCTCCGTATCTTTCCAAAAGCTCCGAATCGCCTCTTCTGCATCGCCAACGGTAACGAGCCAAACCGGATCGCCCGAGCGCGGGAAGTAATCAAATAGGGTGGCAGACTCTTCAAAAAAGAGCGGCAAATAGGATTCAATACCTGCACTTGGAATGCCTAAGTTGGCGTCTTTATAAATGGAGCAACGTGTTGGGTCGCCCTCAAATACTTCACGCCAGCGATTGCGAAAGGCGGTGCGCGCCGCATCATCAAAAGGAAACTCATGGCCTGGCAATAAGCGAATTTCTTTTACGGGGTACAAACTCCGCTGGGTATCGGGATCAAAGGCGCGCACTTGCTCAATTTCATCGCCGAACAAGTCCAATCGATACGGCAGAGCGGATCCCATAGGGAATAAATCAATCAGCCCGCCGCGCACACTGTATTCGCCAGGCCGCATCACAGCGCTGACCGGGTCGTAGCCCGCTTGCTGCAACTGCAGGCGCAGCGCGCTTTCGTTTAAGCGATCGCCTTGCCGAAAGAAAAAGGTATGGCCGGATAAAAATTCCGGTGGACCAAGGCGTTGCAGTGCTGTAGTAACTGGCACCAAGACAATGTCACAGGTTCCCGCCAGCATTTCATACAGGGTAGCGAGGCGCTCAGAGACCAAATCCTGATGGGGCGAAAAATGGTCGTAGGGAAGAATCTCCCAATCGGGCAAGAGCCGTGTTTTTAATTGCGGGGCAAAAGCGGGAATCTCTTCTAATAGGCGCTGCGCTTCTTGTGCTTGAGCGCAAAACACCACCATGACGGAAAAATCAGCCCGGTGCCGAAGAGCAGATTGGGCGATCAGGGCTGCATCAGCAGAGCCAACCAGGCCGGAAAAGGTAAAGCGCTGCCCAGCCCGCGGAGCAGGTATGGGGGGCGCTTGATTTGTTCCATCCGACATCTGGCCTCATTATAGAATCAGACATGCGCGATATTCTTTCTTCATGCCATGCGATTTTGCCGACTGCGGGCACGGGGTCTCGTTTGGGCGGCGCTGTTCCAAAGCAGCTTCGAATCCTCGCGGGCAAACCTATGTTGGCATTTGCGCTGGAGGCCCTGATTGCAACACCCGAGATTGAGTCGATTTGGATTGGA
>JBIPON010000251.1:0-3171 GCA_044379065.1 Polynucleobacter sp.
CCGGTTTTCACCCAAGAGCGAACCGTCGCAAATCCCCCCACTTTCGGTAACCCAGTCTTTTCTAAAATTGCGTCTGCTTTCGCGCTTTCAGAAAGCACGCTGGGATGTCTTCAATTGGGCGCAAAGCAGACATTGTCTTAGGTCCAATCATAAACTGTGAACGGCTGCAGGATCTGCTTCAAATACCATCTGCGCCAGCTTATCTGCTGCCTCCTCAACAAACACCTATCGCTCAATCAGTCGATACACCCATATTTTCCGCGTCGGCCTGCGGATGATCCCTGAGGCTCTCCTGGCCCTTGTATATGGCTCGGCGACCTTGATGCATGGGGGCTCGCGCTGCGATCCGTAAGGCACGTTGCAGCAGCACTGTACGCGCCAACTCCAGTAGCAGGGTGCGAGCCTCCTTGATCCACCGTTCTATTTCGCTCTTCTGCTGGCGAAGTGCGTGAAGCTCGTCAGCGGGGTGCATGTTATCTGTCGCCTTCTCCACACAAGTTTGATTATCCTGCCCAGCCAAGGGGGTTTGGGGGTTTGGGGGGTTGTTTCAGGCCGTTTATATATGCTTATAATTCCCCTTTTTTGTTAGAATAAGCCCAGACAAACCCCTAAAATCCCCCCAACCCCTGACTGCTGGCGGACCCACTGGGTCACGCGCCCACATGTTCAAGAACCCACACAAGCTGCCCGCCTCGCGTTTCGGGCGAGATGAACCGTCTGCCGCCGACCACCCGGTCTCGCTGCTTGGCCAGCCAACGGCCCAACTTGCGGCCGCTTATGTGCCCTCCACTGCCAGCGACCGCAATTAGCGCTTCGCGTAGTTCTTGGTGGAGGCTCTTTCCCTGTGGTACGATGGGGCTGACCTCGACAGTTTCGTTGGCGATATTGCTTAAGTCGGTTGTAGTTACACCCCGATTACCGAGATGAACTGACCATGGCTCCATGACCTGCTTGATCAGTGCCAACTGGGGGTCGGCTGTCCGTACCTTATTCATGGTTTCACATGGGTCTGCGCACCCGAGCCAAATGAGCGCACTGCGAACCAAGTCGGACCAATCACCGAAAGACCCCAGCGGCGGCACCTGAGAAGGGCGTCCATCAACGTGGTAAGCTATCAGGATCGTCAAGGCTGCCGCGACGTACTCGCCGCGTCGGGCTGTCATTACCTGTGCCGGGTTGAAGGAAAACTCCCTTAGTTCCGGGCGTTCCACACCGGGATCAAGTTGACAGAGTAACGCACGGCGGCCCATGTCCCCGATAAAGGTCAAGTTGTTTCCCGTTGCCGTTACCATCGCCGAAGTCGGTACTTCTATCATTACAGTTCGCCCCAGCGGGCGCACCTTCAAGCTGGGCTGGGTCATAAGCTGACACAGGAATTCACCGCCGAGCGGCGCTTCGCAATTGTCGATTGCCACAATACCCTCACCTTCAAGAAGGAGCGCGCCAAGCCTCTTTTCCAGTTCTTCAACGGTATTCCCCTGCGCAATGGGGGCTGCTGGCCTCCCCGTCCGCAGGACGCTTGCGAGGTCTACGAGCGTGCTTTTGCCTGATCCAGCCGTTGGCGCAGTAAAACCATGGAGCGGCGCACTTGCCAGAGCCGGACGGCAGACAGAAGTTAAAAGGGCAGATAGCGCAACGGATAGGTCTGCATCTGTGACAAAGGGGAAACCGGCAATAAGCTCCTTGATCTGCTGCATAGCCATAAGCGCGTCGTCCCGGGTTGGCGCCTCTGGTATTTCCGGCACTATTATTCCACTAGGAACTAACAGTAGACCCGTGACCGCATCGTAGCCGGGTTTCCAAAGCAAACTGCCATCAGGCCGAAGGGTGGGGATATCAATGACGCCCGCCAATGACCTAAGCTGCCATTTCCCCTGTCGGGCAAGATATGTCTTGGCGACCACAGTCGGACAGTTGAAGCGCACAGCCGGTTTTTTAAAGGGGTTTGTCCAGTTGGCTGCAATCGTCATTGCCTCGACCAATTCTGCTTCACCCACTTCGATGATGCGGAAGCGGCCATACACGCATTGACTACCCTGCCCGGTAGGGATGCTTCCCGCCCTAACTATACGACCTCCGGATTGATAATAACCCTGATCTGCCTTGATTAGCGCCTGTTCTGCTTCATCCACCATCTCAGGCAAGTTACCGCCAATGATTTTGACAGTGGGTCGATTAGGAAATGAATGTCGAGCCGGAGCTAAGTTGTATTCCCCGAATAGAGAACGGTTGAACTGGACAAAATCGGCGGCTGAGCGGGGCTGCTTGGCTCCGTCAGTGAGGCCATGTTCCACTTTCTTTTCGACGTTGTTAATCGTCCACGGATCACGCTGATTGTAAGAAACCATGGACGTTCCGGCAGCGATTAATTGGTTGCGTGCTGTCTCAATCGACAGTTCACCACCCGCTACGAGGCTGCCCATCTTCAAGGCTGCTACGTTCAATGTAAACTCCTGCGCCCCATCAGGCGCAGACCGGATCGATGCGGTCTCACCAGCAAGGGCAGAAAGGCCATAATTGGTATCCCGAGCCTCCCAAAGCGACGACTTCATTTCGACCGGCAGAGGAGGTGCATCTTGCTCCTTAACCCGCCGTTGCTTCGTAACGATACGCAGCAGTTCGGCCGGCGCCTCGGCAATTGCAGTATCATTAAGAATTTCATAGCGAACGCCGTTGGGGTGCAGCGATGGTGGAACGATGACGTAGCCACCTTCACCCCTGACATCGGCGCCGGGGAGGTTGGGGAATGCCCAGACCGACTGGCCATGCTTTTGGGACTTCTGGTTGTTGCGGACCTCAACATCACCAAGGCGCCAGTATAAATGCACCCCCCTACCCGTCTTGACCTGTTGCGTGTCTGGCAAATCGATTGCGCAATTAGCCCAGAACAATTCAGGATCGTCGATATCCAAAACCCAAAAGCCTGAGGCCTTGCCCGTGGGGACCCCGATCATTGCAGTGGGCGTTTTTTCCCACCACTTGGCAATTGTAACAGGGTCTTTTGTCGCATCCTTAAATCCGTGGCCTGACAGAGGCCCTTTCGTAATCGGATTACATGGGAATACAGGAAATCCCTTCAGCGCCAATTCAAGGGCGGCTGCTTTCATATCGATATTAGTCATATGTACCTCCCGCCAGATAATCGGCCACAATGGCGGCAGCTTCAGGAGT
>JBIPON010000051.1:0-10133 GCA_044379065.1 Polynucleobacter sp.
AAAATGCCATTGATTCCCTCTGGCCCACGCAAGCAGTCTAGCCACTCACGGGCTATCTTTGGCTTGGCAGAATAAGGGGTTTTTGGCTTTGGATTCATGGGGAAAAAGGGATTCGGGTGATAAACTCAAAGGCTTAATTTTGGTCAAAATCCCATGGCAATCGGCATTCTAAAAACTCTATTTGGCAGTCGAAATGATCGACTCTTAAAGCAATACCGCAAAACTGTGCTCAAGGTTAATGCACTTGAGTCTACCTTGCAATCACTCGATGATGCTGCGCTTCAAGCAAAAACAGCTGAATTTAAATCACGCCTTACTGCTGGCGAATCCTTGGATGACCTCACTGCAGAAGCGTTTGCTGTAGTCCGCGAATCCAGTCGCCGCGTCATGAAAATGCGCCATTTTGATGCGCAGATTATGGGCGCCTTAGCCCTGCACCAAGGCAAGATTGCTGAAATGGGTACGGGCGAAGGTAAAACCCTGACTGCAACCTTAGCCGTTTACCTCAATGCGATTGCGGGTAAGGGTGTTCACGTGGTCACGGTCAACGATTACCTGGCACAGCGCGATGCGGAGTGGATGGCCAAGCTCTATAACTTCTTAGGTCTTCAGGTTGGGATTAATTTATCCCAAATTGATCACGAGGCAAAGCAGGCTGCCTACGCAGCCGATATTACCTACGGCACCAACAATGAATTTGGCTTTGATTATTTGCGTGACAACATGGTGCAAGATGCTGCGCAGCGGGTTCAGCGCGGCTTAGCCTATGCCATCGTTGACGAGGTCGATTCGATCTTGATTGATGAGGCGCGTACGCCACTGATTATTTCAGGGCAGGCGGAGGATCATACCGACCTCTATCTGAAAATGAATCAATTGCCAACCCACTTAGAACGACAAATTGGCGAAGAAAAATCAGATGGCACCGGCGTTGAAAAGCCAGGCGATTACTGGGTAGATGAAAAAACCCAGCAGGTTTATTTAACCGAGTCTGGCCATGAAAAAGCCGAGAATATCTTGGCGCAAATCGGTGTTTTAAATCCAGGTGATTCGCTTTACGCACCACAGAACATTACCTTGATGCACCACGTCTATGCTGCCTTGCGAGCCCATTGCTTGCAACACCGCGATCAACAGTACGTGGTTCAAAACCAAGAAGTGATCATTGTCGATGAGTTCACAGGTCGTTTAATGACGGGCCGCCGCTGGTCGGATGGACTGCATCAGGCGGTAGAGGCAAAAGAAGGGGTTCCGATTCAGAGTGAGAATCGCACCTTAGCCACCATCACCTTCCAGAATTATTTCCGCATGTACGGTAAGTTGGCTGGTATGACCGGTACTGCAGATACCGAAGCCTACGAGTTCAAAGAGATCTATAACTTAGAGACCGTCGTTATTCCGCCCAACCGCATGAGTCAGCGGACCGATCGTCAAGATCAGATCTATAAAACATCTGCAGAGCGTTACGCTGCCGTAGTCAAAGACATTGAAGAATGCTACGGCCGAGGTCAGCCTGTATTGGTGGGCACCACGTCGATTGAAAACTCGGAGCTGATTTCTCACTTATTGGATCAGAAGAAGCTGCCGCATCAGGTACTCAATGCAAAGCAGCATGCAAAAGAAGCCGAGATTATTGCGCAGGCGGGACGACCAAAAATGATTACGATTGCGACCAATATGGCCGGTCGTGGTACTGACATCGTACTCGGTGGTAATGTCGAGAAGCAAGCTTCGCTCATGGAGGCCGATGGCAATTTGGCGCCTGCTGACATAGAGGCGCGCATTGCGGTCTTGCACAATGAGTGGCAGGGCCTACATGATCAAGTACTGGCTGCGGGCGGATTGCATATTATTGGTACCGAGCGCCACGAGAGTCGCCGTATTGATAACCAATTGCGTGGTCGATCGGGTCGCCAAGGCGATCCAGGCTCATCGCGTTTTTACTTGTCGTTAGATGATCCACTCTTGCGCATTTTTGCAGGCGATCGCTTACGTGCAGTCATGGATCGCTTAAAGATGCCCGAGGGCGAGCCAATTGAAGCTGGGATGGTCACGCGATCGATTGAGTCTGCCCAGCGCAAAGTCGAGGCCCGCAACTTTGATATTCGGAAGCAGCTGTTGCAGTACGACGACGTTGCCAACGACCAGCGTAAAGAGACCTACCGCTTACGTAATGAAGTGCTCGAGAGCAAAGACATTGGCGACCTCATTGCCAACTTACGCGATGATGCGCTGCGTAGTTTTTGTGATTTGTATGTTCCTGCTGAATCGATGGAAGAGCAGTGGGATTTGCCAGGACTTGAAAACAGTTTGGCTAATGAATGGGGTCTTAGTGTTAATTTAACTGGCCTAGTTCAGTCAGCCGACTCAATCGAGGCAGAGGACGTAGTCGAACACGTCTTGACGGCCGCGAAAGCAGCGTATGACGACAAAGTAGAGCTATCGGGGCGTGAGTCATTTGCTGGCTATGAGCGTTCAGTCATGCTCTACAGCTTAGATAGCCACTGGCGTGAGCATTTGGCCGCCTTGGATCATTTACGTCAAGGCATTCATTTACGGGGTTATGCACAAAAAGATCCGAAACAAGAATACCGCCGCGAAGCATTTGAGCTATATGGCGAACTCTTAAATGTGATTAAGAACGATGTAGTGAAGAGCATCATGGCGGTCAGAATTCGGACTGCCGATGAGTTAGATGCTGCCTCGGAATCCATTAATGAAGACATGAGTCAAGTTAAGGATGTGCAGTATCAGCATGCCGATGTCAGCGCTGATACTGCCGAGAGCGAAAAGCCTGCTGCGGCGCCTGCGCCTGTTCGATCAGGACCTAAAGTCGGCCGCAACGATCCCTGCCCTTGCGGCAGTGGCAAAAAATACAAAGCCTGCTGCGGTGCCTTGAGTTAATCATGCCAGTCAATTTGCCCCTGCCGGAGCGCTCTGCGCTGAGTCCAGTTGCTGGAGTGCAATTGGGTATTACCGAGGCGGGGATTAAAAAAGCCAATCGTAAGGATGTTTTAGTCATTACTCTAAGTCCAGGTACGCAGGTGGCTGGCGTGTTTACCTTAAATCGATTTTGCGCTGCCCCGGTGCAGCTATGCCGAGCTCATTTAAGCTGGGTTGCAAAAAACAACAGCGGGATCCGTGCGCTTGTTGTGAATACCGGTAATGCCAATGCAGGCACTGGCGAGCAAGGAATGCGCGATGCGTTAGAGACCTGCTGCGCCTTGGCGGCAGCCTTGAATATCCAGCCAGAGCAAGTCTTGCCTTTCTCCACCGGAGTCATCTTAGAGCCCTTGCCGATTGCAAAGCTGACTGCTGCGCTGCCAAGCGCCATTGCCAAATTAACTGACGATGCCTGGTTCGATGCAGCGGAAGCAATCATGACGACGGATATTCAGCCCAAGGCCTTTTCGCAAGTGGTGATTACGCCGGACGGACTCATCACGTTGACGGGCATTTGCAAGGGCGCCGGCATGATTCATCCCAATATGGCAACAATGCTGGGCTTCATTGCAACGGATGCCGGCTTTGCGCCAGAGGTGTTGCAAAACCTAACCCAAGAAGTAGCTGACCTTTCCTTTAATTCCATCACGATCGATGGCGACACCAGCACCAATGATTCATTTATTGTGATGGCGACTGGCGTTTCTCCAGTAAAGATTAATAGTACAGCCGACGCCAGCTACCCCATTGTGCGATCTGCGCTCATTGCATTTGCGCGCCGACTGGCGCAAATGATTGTGCGCGATGGCGAAGGTGCTACGAAATTTATTTCGATTGAAGTCGTTGGCGGCAAGACCAATGATGAGTGCCGCTTAGTAGCCGAGGCAGTAGCCCATTCTCCTTTAGTAAAGACTGCTTTTTTTGCCAGTGACCCCAATTTAGGCCGCATTCTGGCTGCCATTGGGTACGCCGGGATTGCCGATCTAGACGTGAGCCGAGTTCAGTTATGGCTGGGCGATGTTTGGGTCGCAAAAGATGGTGGACGTAACCCAAGCTACCAAGAGGCGGATGGGAAGCGCGTGATGCAGGCTAGCGAGATTGCTGTCAAAATCGATTTAGGCCGCGGCCCTGCCGAGCAGACAATGTGGACCTGTGATTTATCGCATGAATACGTTTCGATCAACGCCGATTACCGCTCTTAATCCCATGAACGAAAAATTAGATCGATTACTAAGTCACCTCGAGACCTTTCTTCCAAAACCATTGGATGAGGCGCAGTGGAAATCATCAACCGCATTTCGTTGGCGCCGTCGCGATAGTATCTTTGGCAGTATTGGTTTTTTACAGCCCGTAAAACACGTTGCTGATATTTCGTATGAAGACCTGCAACACATTGATCGTCAGCGCGACGCGATTAAAGAAAATACCCGTAACTTTGTACAAAAGAAACCAGCGAATAATATTTTGCTCACCGGCGCACGCGGTACTGGTAAGTCTTCCTTAATTAAGGCCAGTCTGCATGCCTTTGCAAAAGATGGCCTGCGCTTGGTTGAGGTTGAGAAAGAGCACTTAGCGGATTTAGCAGATATAACCGATTTACTGGCCGATCGCCCGGAGCGCTTTGTCGTTTTTTGCGATGACCTTTCCTTTGAGGAAGGTGAATCTGGCTATAAAGCAATGAAGTCAGCTTTAGACGGTTCGATCTCTGCTCAGGTCGATAACATTTTGATTTACGCCACATCGAATCGCCGGCATTTATTGCCCGAATACATGAAAGACAACCATACCTATCATCACGATGACGATGGCGAAATTCATCCGGGTGAAGTGGTGGAAGAAAAGATCTCTTTATCGGAGCGCTTTGGCTTGTGGCTTTCCTTTTATCCACCTAAGCAAGAAGAATACCTCGCCATCGTGGCGCATTGGTTGCGGCACTTTGGCTTGAGTGATGCCCAAATTGAGGCCGCTCGATCTGAGGCTCTGGTTTGGGCCTTGGAGCGCGGATCGCGGTCTGGCCGAGTGGCATGGCAGTTTGCAAAACACTGGACTGGCACGCACGCCTAAGCCCCCATGAGTGATGCTCGGCGCCCAGTAACCGAGGTAGCGGCCGGCATTTTGCTCGATGCGCAGCAGCGCTTCTTGATGGGTCAGCGACCTGTCGGCAAACCCTATGCGGGTTATTGGGAATTTCCGGGCGGTAAAGTCGAAGCAGGCGAAACTCTCTTTCAAACGCTGCAGCGCGAACTCCAAGAAGAACTCGGAATCACCATTCATGGCAGCGTCGACTTAATGACCATTGAACATGATTATCCGCATGCGTATGTGCGCATTCACGTTAGCATCATTCGGGATTGGACTGGCGAGCCCACCGGGTGTGAAACCCAAGCCCTATCGTGGCAAGATCTGAATAGTGATCAGCTAAGCGTGGATCCACTATTGCCAGCAGCATTGCCAATGATTCAGCAGCTAAAGCAGTTTTATACCGAGATTAAAACTGGCACAAGGTTAGCTTAAATGGAATGTTTTCCAGAATAGGATGCGGCTTTTTGTCCCGTTCGCTTTTTAAGAAACGAACAGATAACAAGTATTTGTTTGCACTGATTTCGGAAAAGACGGAATCATCCTCAACCCCAATACGCATGAGTTGGTAGACCTTGCCAGATGGCGCTTGTTGAAATGCGCCTTGATGAGCGACCGTATCGCGTGACTCTCCTGACTGACGGAGTAACTTTAAAAATAATTGGGATGATTCATTCCAAGGCAGCAGGGGTGCAATGAAATTCTGTAGTAACTCACGCCGATCGCTGGGCGCGCTGCATTTCCATGCATGAAAATTAGGCAGATCAATTGGACTGGTGCCGCCTGGTATCGAGAGACGCGTACGAATACCATTCAACCATTCATTTTCGGTAATCGCTGAATTGGGTTTACCAAGCGATTGATTGAGGTGCGTGGATGCACCATCGATCTCGGCGAGGGCTTGGCTTAATACTGCTTGATCTACCTTTGCCGATGATTTGAGGCCATGCAGCGCTTGCTTTTGACGCTCAAACTCTTTTAATAGCAGTGATTTGATATCACCCCGTGCGCTGATATCGCCTAACTCAAATAGGGTTGCAATTGCGCAGTGGTGTAGCTCGGGATCATCGGATTTAGAAAAATGGGTATAGCGTCCAAACAAATACTCCAAGCGGAGCATGTTGCGGACCAACTCATTAAAGGGATATTCATAAACAATCACGGAATCTATTCTATGCGGAATTACCGGGCTTGAGCCCATTTTTGATGATCCATTGGTGCAAGGCATCGATTTGGGGAATTAGTTTGTCGAGGCTGCCATCATTGAGAAGAATCGTGTCCGCCGCCGCTAGCCGATCCTCGCGCGATGCTTGTTTGCTCATAATCTGCTCAATTTGGCTGCGGTCTAGCTTGCTGCGCTGCATGACCCGTGCAATTTGCAGCTCCGGGGGGCAGTCAACCACAAGCAGATGATCAATTATCTGAGGCCAGTAGCCCGATTCCACCAGAAGGGGGACCATAAAAACCAAGTACAGGGCGCCGTTTTCATGCGCTTGGCTGGCTTGCCGCAGGGTTTCAGCATGAATGAGGGGGTGGGTAATGGCCTCTAGGGATTGCAGTGCGATCGGGTCTTTAAATACAAGCTGCCGCATTTTGGGGCGATCTAAGGATCCGTCGGCCGCCAGTAATCCGGAGCCAAAACGTGCCTGAATTGGAGCGATGGCAGCGCCATGAGGGGCAGTAATGTCATGGGCAATTTGATCTGAATCGATTACCGTTGCCCCGAGCTCAGCCAAGCGCTTCGCTACTTCTGACTTACCAGATCCTATTCCGCCCGTTAATCCAATGAGCGGAATTTGCCCTTTTAGTGCAGTGAGAGCGGAATGCGCAGGAGTTGAGGCCATATTAAGTAAATAATGCCAGCAAACGCCAAAAAGGGCCCAAATGGAAAGGCTTGCGCGCGCCCTTGTTTTTGCCAGTAAAGCCATATTAGGCCACCCAGCAAGCCACTCAGGGCCGACAGCAACACAATGCCCGGCAAGGCTTGCCAGCCTAGCCAAGCACCCAGCGCCGCCAGTAGTTTTGCATCCCCCATGCCCAAGCCATCACGGCCTTTAAGGGCGCGATACAGCCAATTTAATCCCCAGAAGAATCCAAATCCAGCTGTCGTACCGAGGATGGCTTCTTGCGGACTACAAAAGCGCACATCCACAAAGAAATTAAACAGTAAGCCGCCGGCAATCAGTCGAAAGGTGATGGCGTCCGGAATCCGAAAGGTTCGAAAATCCACATAGGCGACATATGCCAAGGGCAGAATTAAGCCATAGCGAATCACATCAGCAAGTAAGGTGAGATCAGTCAAACAATTTGCCCCAAGTTAAAGATTGGTAAGTACAGGATTATCACCAATCCCCCAATCAAAAGTCCTACGAATACAACGAGTATAGGTTCCAGGCCATGACTCAATAACTTGAGTCGACTAGTTAACTGCTTTTCAAGAGCGTCAGCACGACTACCAAGCATGGCCGCCAAGGAGCCGCTAGCGCTGCCAATCTGTAACAGTTGCGCTGTCTCGTGATCAAAAAACCGCTGCCGTGGATCTGCTCTTTTCAAGGCCTCGCCAAAAGACCATCCTTGGGCAAGCGATTTAAAGATATGCGCACTAAGATCATGGCAAAGCCACTGATTTGAGGTTTGCGCTGTAATGCGCATTGCCTCTAATGCAGGTAAGCCAGCTTGCATTAGATAACCCAAGCTACGACACCAGCAGGCTAATGCCGACTGGCGAAACAAATCCCCTATCACCGGAATTTGTAACAGGTACTGATCACAGCGCTTCTGAAACCCCGAATGTCGCAGCCATAGCAGTGAGCTACTCATTGCAGCTATCGCCAGCCCACCCCCAATGACTGGCAAGTGCAGCATGAATTGCTGTGATCCGCTGAGAAGCAATTGCGTCGACCAGGGTAGGGGCGCATTGAAGTGACTAAATACGTCACTGAACACCGGGATGACCCAGATGACCATCGCAATCATGAGTAAGCATGCCGAGCCCAAGGTAATCAAGGGATAGGCCAAAGCCTGGTGTATCTGGCGATGCAATTCAATTTGGGTGCGCAATTGCTGTTGGATGGTGCGCAGGGCAAGGTGGATTTCGCCGGATTCTTCACTAACACGAATTAAGCCGATAAAGGCTGGATCAAAAACGGTATGTTGCATGGATAGGCATTGTGAGAGGCGCTCACCTTGCCTGAGGTGGTGCGCAATGAATACCATTATTTTTTGCCACGACGGCGAAGCCGATTGCTCCATGAGTGCAAGGCTCTCTAATAATGGTAGTCCGGCATCCAGCAGTACTAGCATGCGTTCAACAAAATACAGCTGCTCTTGCTTTCTGAGGGCCATGATTAATGCCAGGAGCCAAGCTGTGCATTGAGCTCGGTAAGGGTGATGCGTCGGTTATCAACATGGGCCATACCAGCAGAGCGCATGTCTTGAAAACCGTTTTTATGAACTTGCTCAGTTAAGTCAGCGGCAGTTGTCGCACTCTCAAATACATTGGCGATGGTGTTCGTAAATGGTAAAACCTCATGGATACCAAGCCGATCAAAGAGGCCGGTTCCGCCACACAGCAGGCACTCATCCCTTGACTCTGCAGCATGGCATGCAGAGCAGATTTGACGTGCTAAGCGCTGCGAGCTAACGCAGCGCAGGCAAGCCCGCAACACATCACTGGCTATACCCAAGCTACGCAACCGTTGAATGCTGGCGAGAGCGCCGCGGGTGTGCAAGGTACTCAATACCAAGTGGCCTGTTTGCGCAGCCTGCATGGCCAGCTCAGCCGTTACCGCATCCCGAATTTCACCAATCATGATGATATCGGGATCTTGCCGCAGCAGTGCGCGAATAATGCCATTGAAATCCAAGCCCGCCTTTGGGTGGTAGGCAATCTGATTGACGCCGGCAAGACGGATCTCGATCGGATCTTCGATGGTGCATACATTTCGGCCGCTAGTATTTAATTGGTTTAAGCAGCTATAGAGCGTGCGGGTTTTACCGCTGCCAGTCGGCCCCGTAACGAGGATCAGGCCATCGGGTTGTGTAATGGCATTTGTCAAGTGAGCCAATTGCGGTGCATGCATACCAAGTAAGCTCAAATCCAATGCAGTAGTGGGGGATGGCAATAAACGCACTACGGCTTTTTCTCCATGCAGCGTCGGAAGTATGGATACGCGGCAATCGATATTGGGGCGCGTGTAATTGAGTCCTACCGAGAGTCTGCCATCTTGGGGAATGCGCTGCTCTGCGATATCCAATCTGGCCAGTATTTTGATGCGGGCAATGATGCGCTCATGCTCGACAGCAATCGGGACTTGTAGCCCCTGCAATACGCCATCGACACGGATGCGAATGACAGTTTTTTGTTCAAGCGCCTCAATGTGAATATCACTTGCGCGCGCCTGAATCGCTTGGGTAACGATGGCTTGCCATACCCGAATAACCGTGAAGTCATCATTTTGTGGGGTCAAATTAATACAGTACCTTGAACAATGTTGAAGTAAGAGGCCATGCATTTGGCGCACGGAATCACTTGGTTTTACTGTAGCGATTGCTGACCAGTAGGGCTATCGGCTTTGCTTGAATTGCTTGTCAGATACCATAGACATCAATGAGAAGTTCAGCCCCCACTCGCCTGCAATCCAATCACCAGAGTAATGCGTGTGTGATTGCTGCGCCGTTTGGCTGTCTTGGCATCACTACTGAAATGGTCGATGGCAGCTTGATGCTTGCCCATATTCGTTATCTGCCCGCATCGGCAAAGTGTAGGGCGCCAGACAATGCTTTAGCGGCCTTGGTGGAGGAACAATGCCATGCCTATTTTGGGGATCCTAGAGCAGTATTTGATTTACCCCTTAAGCCGGTAGGTACGGAATTTCAGCAGCGGGTATGGCATGCGGTTTCGCAGCTGCAAGCGGGTGAAAGGACGACCTATGGGGCAATTGCAGCCAGTTTGCATTCGGGTGCTCGTGCAGTTGGTGGTGCGTGCGGCGCTAATTATTTTCCCTTGGTAATTCCGTGCCACCGGGTTGTTGCCAAATCCAGTCTAGGTGGTTTTATGGGGCAAGATGCTCCCGGCCTCTATCGAGACATTTAGCTGTGGTTGCTCAATC
>JBIPON010000052.1:0-10129 GCA_044379065.1 Polynucleobacter sp.
GCATACATGGGATTATCTAAGGTGCGAATAACTTTTTGGTCTGCACGGGGTACGGATGGAACGTCTTTGAGAACCTCCGCAATGGTCTTGCCGGTGATGGTCATGCAATCGCCATGCAGCAAACCGCCATCGAGCAAGATTTTCATGATCTGCGGAATGCCGCCAGCTTGGTGTAAATCCGTTGCCAAGTAGGTGCCAGATGGCTTCATGTCGGCAATCACGGGAACGCGTTTGCGAATCCGCTCAAAATCATCAATGGTCCAGTCAATCTCAGCAGCACTAGTAATAGCCAAGAAATGCAATACCGCATTGGTTGAGCCGCCAACGGCCATGATGACACTCACGGCATTCTCAATCGATTTTTTGGTAACAATGTCGCGGGGGCGTAAATTGTTTTTAATTGCCTCGACCACTGCGCGCGCTGAATCCGCAGCGCTGGCGACTTTCTCGGCATCGACGTTGGACATGGTTGACGAGTAGGGCAGGCTCATGCCCAGGGCTTCAAATGATGAGCTCATGGTGTTGGCGGTATACATGCCACCGCAGGAACCACTGCTTGGGCAGGCATTCTGTTCGATGCCCTTAAAGTCCTCTTCACTCAATCGACCGGATGTAAATTCACCCACTGCCTCAAAAGCAGACACAATATTGAGTTGTTTGCCTTTGTAGTGGCCTGGCTGAATGGTGCCGCCATATACATAGATGCTGGGCACATTCGTGCGTACCATGGCCATCATGCCGGCAGGCATATTCTTGTCGCAGCCACCAATGACCACCACACCGTCTTGCCATAAGCCGTTGACGCAACATTCAATGCTGTCTGCAATGACTTCGCGCGATACCAGGGAGTACTTCATCCCCTCGGTTCCCATGCCAATGCCATCGGAAATCGTTGGCGTACCAAACACTTGGGCTTTCGCGCCAGCAGCCTCTAGGGCCTCAATGGCAGCATCGGCTAATTTTTGTAAGCCGCTATTGCAAGGCGTTACAGTTGAGTGGCCATTGGCTACGCCCACCATGGGTTTAGTGAAATCCCCATCCTTGTATCCCATGGCGTAATACATGGAGCGGTTGGGTGCGCGTGCAATACCTTCGGTGACCATTCTTGAGCGTTCATTGAGGCGTTTCATGCGGCTGACTCCATCTGTAATTGGGAAAAGCCTCTATTGTGCAATGAGCGGGGATCGAGCGATGCTCGGGCAATTGTGGGGAAATGCATTGCTGCATTGCAATAATTAAAAAACATAATAAAACCAGTACCTTAGGTATAAAAAGTTAGCCATTAGGCTAATATCTAAAGTACGGCACTTCTATTACATTTACCTTATTAGTAATTTAGGATGGATAGATGAATAAATCGGGTCACGTGTATTTGGTTGACGATGACGCGTCAATGCGCACTTCTTTAAGTCGAATGTTGCAGGAATTGGGCTACAACGTGCATGATTTTGCGAGCGCGAAAGCGTTTATCGAAGATTCGGTTCCCATTTCGCCGGCAGTCATTCTGCTTGATATGCAGATGCCAGATATGACGGGCCTCGACTTACAGGAAGAATTATCTAGAATCGGTCGTAAAACGCCAATCGTCTTCATTAGTGGGCAAAGTCATCCGCAGCAGATTGTAAAAAGCCTTAAAAAAGGGGCCTTGGATTTTTTATTTAAGCCCTTTAACTTAGAGGATTTATTAAATTCCGTAGCGGATGCAATCGAGTTTGATCGCCGCCAGCTTAAGCGGGTCTCGAAAGACGTTGAGCTTAAGCGCTACTTCGCCACCCTGACTCCCCGTGAAAAAGAGGTTTGCCACTTGCTGGTCCAGGGCCTCTTGAATAAAGACATCGCCGTCCAGTTGGGCACAACCGATGCCACGATCAAGGTGCACAAAGCGCGGGTGATGGAAAAAATGCGCGCAGACTCTTTGCAAGCTTTAGTGAAGTCCTATTTGGAGGCATCCCTCGATCAGTCACTGCCAACCCAGTTGGGGCAATAGCTCTAAGGCGACTTCAAATTAGCGCTTTAATCACCGAAAATAACCTTTAGAATTCTAGGATAAAGAGCAACCAAATGGTCAACCGGCAGTCCACGCCCGAGATACGTACAGAAGCATTTATTGCGGCACGGGAAAAATGTGCATTATCGGTCGAGGAATTGGCGCAACTGGCCTGCATCTCAAAGAAGCAAATTCAGCAGATCGAGAACGGACAAAGCAGTAGTTTTTACTCGCCTAAAATTAAATTGGTTGCAGCTAGAAAAGTAGCCAAGTTAATCCAGCTGGATGAAAAGGACGCATTTGATTTTGGGCCGCAAGCAGAGTTGCCTTTAACCCAAGTAGGCGAGTTAACTCAGGGTGAATCATCTGTAGTCGAGTCACGGTCCTCGCTCGACGAAGCAAAAGTAGTGGCGCAGAGTGATGCGTCTAAGCCCGCATCGCCCGAGAATGCACTTGAAGTAGTGCAACGAACAGAAGATGGGCCAAATGAAGTAAAGAAAACAGCTGGCAGAAAAAGAAAAGGGGACCTAGCGTCTCCAGCTTCCAATGAGCCAAATACGAAGCCTGTTTTGGTGGAGCCAAATCCAGAACCGAATAAGCGAGCCATTTTTGCTGCGCGTGAACAAAAGCAAGCCGGTAAAAAATGGGTTTGGTTACTGCCGGTAGGTGCGCTTGCATTGGCATTGGTGCAATTTCAGCCCCTATTAGTGGACCAGCTTGATGCCTTAATGGGTAAGCCAAAGCTAGCAGAGGCAACTGCCTTAACTGTAGCGCCGGTGGATGCTGCGCCAGCTAGCCCTCCAGCTGAGCCGGTAAGTGCTACTCCAGCCGTAACTCCGCAAGGAAGCCCTGCAGTTACCCCGAGCCCTGCGATAGTAGTAGCGGCCAATCCAGCCTGCCCACTGCCAGATGCATCCATCGAGAACTACAAGTCACCTGCTGCAAGCAAGCCTGGCAATATGGTTTACGTCAAAATGCCGACCGCACAAGTGATCTGCGTGGTGGATGGGGATGGGAAGGTGCAAAGTAAAGCAATGGAGCCCGGCCTTGGTCATTCTTTTTACGGTAAGGCACCATTTAAGCTGATGACCTCCGGGCTGTCATCTGCAGAGGTATTCTTTCAAGGCTACAGAGTTCGCCCAAGTAATGCCGACTCAAAAAGCATACTGCTAGTGCAGGCAGACTAGCAGCACCTTGGTAGTTACTTTGGGCGCAAGCCTAAACTGCATCCTCGTTGGCTTCACCAGTACGGATACGAATGGCTTGCTCGATTGGGCTGACAAAAATTTTGCCATCACCAATCTTGCCAGTACGCGCTGCTTTGGTAATAGCCTCGATCACGCTTTCAACGCGATCACTCGCAACCACAACCTCTACTTTGACCTTGGGTAAAAAATCGACGACGTATTCAGCGCCACGATAGAGCTCGGTATGCCCTTTTTGACGACCAAAGCCTTTGACTTCAGTAACGGTGAGGCCAGTCACCCCGACCTCAGCAAGTGCTTCACGGACTTCATCGAGTTTGAACGGTTTAATAATGGATGTTATTAATTTCATAAGTTTCCCCTGTTGCAGTAATCATACCCAAAACCCACCGACTCGTCTTAGCAAACCAATGCGCCTTGATTTTGGGATGCTAGGCTAAAAACCGAGAGGTAATGGGGTAGCGCCAATCCCGGCCAAATGCCCGGGTCGTAACGCGGACACCCGGCGGTGCCTGGCGTCGCTTATATTCATTGAGCTTAATCAGGCGGGTTATCTTGCGTACGCTGGCCTCATCAAAACCGCGCTCAATTAAGGACGCAATCGACTGGTTTTGCTCCATATAACCCTCCACAATGGCATCGAGCAACTCATATGGGGGCAGACTATCTTGATCGGTTTGGTCGGGGCGTAATTCAGCAGAAGGGGCGCGCGTTAAGATGCGTTCCGGAATAACTGGTGCTACGGTATTGCGATAGGCACAGAGTTTATAGACCAGGGTTTTAGGTATGTCTTTGATTACTGCAAAGCCGCCCGCCATATCACCATAGAGCGTGCAATAGCCGACGGCCATTTCACTTTTGTTGCCAGTGGTTAAAACCAGACGACCGGTTTTATTTGATAACGCCATCAAGAGGGTGCCACGCACGCGGGCTTGAATGTTTTCTTCGGTGGTGTCTATCGCGAGGCCAGCAAACTGACTTGCAAGCGCACTCTCTAGCGCCTCTACCGCCAAGCCAATCGGAATTTCATCGTATTGCACGCCGAGATTACTAGCTAACGCGCGCGCATCCACCCACGATATCTCGGCAGTGTAGGGCGACTGCATCATTACTGCGCGCACTTGCTCGGCGCCCAAGGCATCGACTGCAATGGCTAGTACCAAAGCGGAATCAACCCCGCCAGACAAACCAATAATGACGCCCGGAAATCCGTTCTTGCGAACATAATCACGCACGCCCAGTACTAGGGCAGAGTACGCTTGTGATTCCATGCTTTGCGATGGGGCAATTAGCCCTAGCTCAGGCTCTCCATTTGCATCAATGGCGACAAGGCCAATACCGGTTTCAAACTGCGGCATTGCAGTGGCCACTAAGCCATTAGCATCGAGCGCAAAAGAGCCGCCATCAAAGACCAGCTCATCTTGGCCGCCAACGGCGTTCACATAAATTAAAGGTAGGCCTGTTGTACCAATAAGCTTGCGCAGCACCTCTAGTCTTAAATCTTCTTTATGCAAATGGTAGGGCGAGGCATTAAGTGAAATTAATATCTGAGCGCCAGCTGCTTTGGCCTGGGTCGCAGGGCCGGCATGCCAAGCATCTTCGCAAATGATCACGCCAATCGCGCAGCCCTCGATATCAAAAACGCAGGGCGCATTACCGGGTATGAAGTAGCGTACTTCATCAAAGACCTCGTTATTCGGTAGTTCATGCTTGGCATAACTTGCAATGCATTGGCCATCCCGCAACACCGATGCGGCATTGTGTAACCCCTGTGGGGTTTTTAGAGGGTGGCCGATTGCAACCGCCAAACCTGGGTATGCCGCCAAGTCGGCGCCCAATTGATCCAAGGTATCTGCTGCGGCTTCAATAAAAGCTGGGCGTAGTAATAAGTCTTCTGGAGGGTAGCCGGTGAGGGCTAACTCAGGCGTGATCAGTAATTTAGCGCCAGCGCGGTATGCGACTTCAGCTGCATCACCAATCAACTTCGCATTGCCACTCAAATCCCCCACCACAGGGTTGATTTGAGCAAGGGCAATGTCAAATGGGGTCAAGGCTTATACCTTTTCCTTGTTGTAGCGTTCAATGCCTTCGAGAATTTCTTTATGGGCATCAGCAATGCCGCCCCAACCGCGAACCTTTACCCATTTTCCGGGCTCAAGGTCTTTGTAGTGCTCAAAAAAGTGTTGAATTTGATTGCGGCGCAGCGGATTAATGTCCTCTATTTTTTGCCAGTGGGTGTAGATGGACAAAATACGATCTTCAGGCACAGCTAACAATTTGGCATCTTCACCGCCGTCGTCTTCCATTTGCAAAACACCAATAGCACGGCAACTCACTACCACTCCTGGTATGAGTGGAAAGGGAGTAACAACCAAAACATCGACAGGGTCACCATCACCAGCAATGGTTCGCGGAATGTAACCATAATTACATGGGTAGTGCATCGCAGTTCCCATGAAACGATCGACAAAAATTGCTCCCGTTTCTTTATCTACTTCGTACTTGATCGGATCTGCGTTCATTGGAATTTCAATAATTACATTGAAATTCTCGGGAATATTTTTGCCTGGTTTTACATTGTCAAGACTCATACAAACTCCAAATAATTATTAGTAGATACCCTAATCTTAACAAAGAGACAAAGCACCCTTTCTGTTACATACTATTTCTTATGCAATTTGATTAAATGAGTCTAAGAATTTAGAGGCCATTGGGTAATCAAAAGTGCAACTTAACGTCGTATAAACAAAGGGATTTCAAGATGGATAATGCAACGCTCGGTCTCTACTTTGCCTTGGCTTGCGGCTTAGTCGCCGTAATTTATGGCTTCGGTGTGCGCAGTTGGATCTTAAAGCAAAGCACTGGGAATGCCAAAATGGTCGAAATTGCTCAGGCAATTGAGCAGGGTGCAGCCGCCTATTTATCTCGCCAATACAAAACAATAGCGGTAGTCGGTTTAATCCTGACTGTATTAATCGGCCTCTTTTTAGATATCGCAACGGCCGTTGGTTTTGTCATCGGGTCAGTTTTGTCTGGCGCTTGCGGCTTTATTGGTATGAATGTCTCGGTCAAAGCCAACGTACGCACTGCACAGGCCGCCACCATTGGTATGAATGAGGCGCTGAATGTGGCGTTTAAAGGCGGCGCTATTACTGGAATGCTGGTCGTTGGCTTGGGCTTGCTTGGTGTTGGTGTCTTTTTCTGGGTTTTAGCTTCGACCGGCGATGTCCGTGAACTTTCAGATGTTTTGCATCCACTCATTGGCTTGGCTTTTGGCTCTTCCTTGATTTCTATTTTTGCTCGCCTTGGTGGCGGTATTTTCACCAAAGGAGCTGATGTGGGCGCCGACTTGGTTGGTAAGGTGGAAGCAGGCATCCCTGAAGATGATCCCAGAAATCCTGCAGTGATCGCAGATAACGTGGGCGACAACGTGGGCGATTGCGCTGGTATGGCAGCTGACTTATTTGAGACCTACGCAGTGACCTTGATCGCCACGATGGTGCTTGGTGCCATCGTAGTGACTGGCGCCCCCATCGAAGCGGTAGTTTATCCATTGGTTCTGGGTGGCATCTCTATTCTGGCGTCGATTGTGGGTTGCTCATTTGTCAAAGCTACTCCTGGTATGAAAAATGTCATGCCAGCCTTGTATAAGGGATTAGTGATTGCAGGCGGACTTTCTTTGGTGGCCTTTTACTTTGCGACGAACTGGATTATTCCTGACGATGCCTTGGGAATGCCAGGTAGTCAGTGGCGCTTATTCGCATCAACCGTGGTCGGACTTGGTTTAACGGCCGGTTTAGTTTGGATTACGGAGTACTACACCGGTACGCAATTTGCACCTGTGAAGCATATCGCTGAGGCTTCAACAAAAGGCCATGGCACGAATATCATCGCAGGCTTAGGCGTATCGATGCGGTCCACCGCATATCCCGTTTTATTCGTTTGCGCCGCTATTTACCTTGCCTATTGGTTTGCTGGCATCTACGGAATTGCCGTCGCTGCAACGGCAATGCTTTCCATGGCTGGAATTGTGGTGGCTTTGGATGCATATGGACCGATTACAGATAATGCGGGCGGTATTGCTGAGATGGCGGGTATGCCACAGTCAGTTCGCGATATTACCGATCCATTGGATGCGGTCGGTAATACAACGAAAGCAGTGACCAAGGGATATGCAATCGGCTCAGCCGGTTTGGCCGCACTTGTGCTCTTTGCCGATTACACCAATGCACTTGCCTTAAGTGGTCAGAGAGTCAGTTTCGATCTCTCCAACCACATGGTCATTATTGGATTATTTATTGGAGGCATGATTCCATTTCTGTTTGGCGCAATGGCAATGGAAGCCGTCGGCCGCTGCGCAGGTGCAGTAGTGGAAGAGGTGCGTCGTCAGTTCCGCGATATTCCAGGAATCATGGATGGCACGGGCAAGCCAGAATACGGAACAGCGGTGGATATGCTGACTACAGCCGCGATTAAAGAAATGATTATTCCTTCGCTGTTGCCGGTCATTATTCCGATCTTGGTGGGATTATTGCTGGGCCCAGCCGCACTCGGTGGCTTACTCATGGGTACGATTGTGACCGGTTTGTTTGTAGCCATTTCGATGTGTACTGGTGGCGGCGCTTGGGATAACGCCAAAAAGTATATTGAGGAAGGTCATCACGGCGGCAAGGGATCCGAGGCGCACAAAGCCGCGGTAACGGGCGATACGGTGGGTGATCCCTATAAAGATACGGCCGGACCGGCGATTAATCCGCTGATTAAGATTATTAACATTGTTGCTTTGTTAATTGTTCCATTACTGCCAGTGATGGGGTAATCACTCGAATGATCGGCAAATAAAAAGCCGAAATGAAAGAGACCTAAAGAAAAACGCCCATGATGTGGGCGTTTTTTTATTGAAGGTTTGTGATTTACTCTAGCGCTTCTAAATACCGCTGCGCATCCAGGGCGGCCATACATCCGGTACCTGCGCTGGTAATGGCTTGACGGTAAATGTGGTCTTGCACATCACCCGCAGCAAACACGCCGGGGATATTGGTGGCGGTTGCGTTGCCGGCCAATCCGGATTGGGTCTTAATATAACCGCCTTCCATATCGAGCTGACCTACAAACAATTCCGTATTGGGTTTGTGACCGATCGCAATGAATGCGCCCATTACGGGAATGTCTTCTTTGCTGCCGTCCTGCTTGGCAATACGCACACCCGTAACGCCTTTTTCGTCACCCAAGACTTCATCTAAGGTGGCGTTGAGTTTGAGCTCGACTTTACCTTCGGCTACTTTGGCCATCAGGCGATCATTCAAAATGGGCTCGGCACGGAATTTATCGCGGCGATGGATGACCGTGACTTTACGGGCAATGCCAGTAAGGTAGAGCGCCTCTTCTACGGCAGTGTTACCGCCACCAACCACGCAAACGTCTTGGTTGCGATAAAAGAAGCCATCGCAGGTAGCGCAGCCAGAAACGCCGCGACCCATAAATGCCTCTTCGCTGGGTAAGCCGAGGTATTGGGCCGATGCCCCGGTAGAAATAATCAAGGCGTCGCACGTATAAGTACCCGAATCACCGACCAGGCGAATCGGTTTTTCAGAAAGGGCTGCGGTATGGATGTGATCGAAAATGATTTCGGTATTAAAGCGCTCTGCGTGCTTTAAAAAACGATCCATCAGCTCAGGTCCTTGAACGCCATCGGGGTCAGCGGGCCAGTTTTCTACATCGGTCGTCGTCATCAGTTGACCGCCTTGAGCCATTCCGGTGATGAGGGTAGGTTGTAAATTGGCGCGGGCAGCATAGACTGCGGCGCTGTAGCCTGCGGGGCCAGAGCCCAGAATCAGGACTTTGCTGTGTTTCGGAGTAGTAGTCATGTCCTAATTATAGGATTGCTTGATTACAATTAGGGAACATGGCCAAATCGACCCAATCCCCCAGTAAATCCAAGCTACCACCCCAGGATAGCGGGCAGGGACGAATGCCCCGCCTTTTTCTCGAAATCCGTTGGTTTTTGACCCTGGGACTATGCCTAGGCTTGCTCGCAGTCTTGCTAACGTATTCCAAGTCTGATCCTGCATGGTCGCATGCGAGTTTTGAGGCGCCCAGCAATATTGGCGGGCGTTTTGGGGCATGGACTGCGGATTTATTGCTCTATATTTTTGGGGTGTCTGCCTTTTGGTGGATCGTGCTCTTTGGGCGCCGCGTAATCACCGGTTGGCGTGAGCTGTGGAGTGTTCCATTGCCGCCTGACCCAGATGCCAAGCCCGATTCGCTGTTCGTACGTTGGCTCGGTTTTGGATTAACCCTTTGCTCGAGTATGGGCCTTGAGTCGATTCGCTTGCATTCCTTAGCAATTCCCTTGCCGAGGCCTCCGGGCGGCATCTTGGGCGAGTTAATTGGCGATCCCTTGGTGATGGCCCTCGGCTTTACCGGATCCACCGTATTGCTGCTGTTTGGCCTGTTTGCTGGCCTCTCCTTGTTTTTGCGCTTCTCCTGGCTGAACGTTGCCGAGCAGGTGGGGCGATCCTTGGAGCTGGCGTATCGTCGCCTCCGCGAGCGCCGTGAACGGGTTGAGGACTTGAAGATCGGCGAGCAAGCCGCGGAAGAGCGTGAAGAGTTTGTTGAAGAAGTGCGTGGCCGGGTTGAAATTGCCCCGGCTGTCCAAATTGTGCGAGCGCCTTTACAGATTGCCAAGAGTGTGCGAGTGGAGCGCGAGAAACAGCAACCCTTGTTTGTGGATATTCCGGATTCAGAATTACCGCCCTTATCTTTATTGGACGAGGTACCTGAAGCGAAGGAAACCATCTCTGCCGACATCTTGGAATTTACCTCGCGTCTGATTGAGCGCAAGCTGGACGAATTCGGTGTTGAGGTCAAAGTGATCGCAGCCTACCCTGGCCCGGTAGTAACCCGTTACGAAATCGAGCCAGCCATTGGTGTGAAG
>JBIPON010000257.1:0-3154 GCA_044379065.1 Polynucleobacter sp.
CGAGCCCTGTCAGATTCGCCGGATCCTTAGGCCAGTTATCTTCGGGTTGATTCGCGTCGAATTCAGCTGCAGGTCGGCCAACTCCGATGTCAGGCGGTCGAGTTGCTGTCGAACCGACACGATCTGGGCCTTCGCTTGGAGTTGACGAACCGTCACGTTGTTGATCCCGAGCTTGACCGAGGTTGGAGCATGAATCGCGCGGGCGAAGCTGGCACCATGGGCTACGCGCGTATGGATCAGCATATCGTCGGCCTGCCGAAGCCCGAGGGCGATCAAGACACGCATCTGCTCGATAATCAACTCCGGCGGAGGATAGTTGACCTTTACCCAGACTGGCACATACTCCACACGCGAAGCGTACCTCTCGCTGATTTCACGAGCGCGATTGCGCAGCCACGACATGCATTCCTGATACTGTTCCCAATAACCACCACCAATCTCCGCGAAGTTTCCATCGAATTGCACGACGTTCGTGACGCTAGCGGGGATTCCCCCCGGAGCCTTGCCTGCGCAATCCTTGACCGAAGCGGTCAGGATCAGGGAGAAGTTTCCCTCTTCAGGCCGATTGCGCAGTTTGACCAGCGTTCCGATGACCTCGAAGTCGATATGAATGGTCTGCTTGACCTCCGATCCGCCCAGGTCTAACGGAAGGCAATAGGTTGTATTGACGTTGTCAATGGTGATCGTTCCGCTCTGCCCCTTGAGGGGAAACGACTCGCCAGCACCCACGGCGGCAATGCTGTAGGATGGTCGAAGGGGAATTGCGAGCATGGAGGAGGTCAGATCATAGGTGCCGGTCTGCGACTGGGCGTATTCGGTGTAGGGGTAGTCCTTGACCTCCGACTGGCAGACGATCCTCGTGTGCCAGGTGCCCGAGCTGAGAGCAGCCCGCGATGAGGTGGTGACCGAGCCAAAGATGTCCAGATTCGGAGAGAACGACGAGGTAGGCACGAAGACCGGGACGCTTCCCTGAAGGGTCATCCCCTCGGGTGTGACCGCGACCGCGTTGAACGAGGCGCCACTGAGGCCACCCACACTGATGGCCCCTAGGCCGGAGCCGAGCGCACCGGACAAGGCCGACTTGGCGATGCCGTCAACGACCGAGTCGATGATCTGATCGACGATAAACAAGATCGTCGCCGCCAGGGGACCCAGGACAACGCCCACGGCCAGATAGCAGTACCAGGGGATGTCAATGCTCACGTCGGGTTCATCCAGCGAGAGCGTTGGCACCAGGCTGCCGCCAGAGACCGCGAGGGCGACCTGGGCGTGGAACGAGCCACTGGCGTCGTAGCAAAAGCCACTTTTCTCCACTGTGCCAACAATATTGATGTGGCCGTTGGCAAAGGTGTCCTTCAGTGAGGTGATCTCAACTCCTTCTTTCGAGAGGGACCCGGCTCCACCGCAACTGGTTGGCAGTTGATTGATCTCCACCCCGAGGGCCGTAGCAACCTGAGGGCAGAAAAAGATGGTGTGAAAAGCCTCCGGCGCGATGCTGACCGCAACATCACGGCCGGCAGCAATCGCCGTGGTTGTTTTCCCAGATGGATTTCCTTTATTCTGTGTCGCTGCCAGCAGGTTGCCGCAGAGGGCCAGCGCCTGTTTTTTTCGATCGGCATTCGTGATGCAATGGAGTTTCAGGCTGGAATATTGGAGAGGTGAGATCGAGCCATTCATGCCTGGCAAAACGGTGAACGCCATCGGCAGAGTGGCGTTCGTCGTGCTTTGGACGAAGCTGGTGATCTTTGCCAGGGCCAAGGCCTTGAACTGTTGGGGCGTGATCGGCGAGCCGGCGAGTGCATTCGCAATCACCTGCTCCGATGCTTGGGAATAGTCGCTCGTGACGGTCGCTGACGATGTCATTCCTGTGACCTGGCGCGTATTACCGGAACCGGTCAAGGAGAGGGGAACCTTGACGTGGATTGTTCCCTCCAGGGGGCAGATCGTGAGGGGAAGTGGTGATTGCGCGAAAGCAGAGGTTCGATCAAACGCCAGGTGCAGCGTCAACGATTCATCGCTGTTGAGATCCAACTGAAGGTCGGTCACAACAAGGTGAACGCTGCCCGAGAATCCTGTGCCAAGCGGCAGGGTAAGCTCAAAGGGCGGATTCGCTGGAACCCCGCCCAGGCTCATGTTCTTGCGTATTAGGTTGCGAATGGTGGGGTTGGCAATTTCCGTCACCATGTCAAAACCGGCGAGCAAACTCACGGCAGACTCCTCTCAGGAAGAAAAGGGAACTAGGGTGGCCATTTACAGGACGTAAGGCGCTGAAGTCAGAGCATGATTTGCTGGTTATGGCCGCGCCTTTGGGCGACGGAACAACCCCTTAACGTTGACCCGATAGTTTTGGCGGGTCGTCGAAGCCTTCATCGCCTTGTACGGCGCCTCGGAGAGGGCTCCAACCCGAGGCTCAATTTTCAAGATTTCTGCGCGAGCCTGCGGCGAGAGTTTCACTCCGGCGTCCTCCAGCGCTAGGAAGGGATGGATCAAGAAGAGAGCCCCGCCATTCGGCATGGCGTTGAGCCGCATGACAATCTCTTCCTCGTGCTCAATCAGCGCCGTAAAGCTGTCGATTGGGATGGAAGTAATTCGCTGGGAAGACCCCAGGTCGGGAGAACTGGACATTGGCAATCACCGCGAACAAAGACGGTCAGGCAGATTCTTCCCGCGAAGCAGAGCGAGGGGGGAAGCCATGAAAGGGAAGCAGTCAAGACCTGAATGCTGCATAGGCATTTCGTGGCCACATCTGATGTCTAGTCGCGGCACAAAGCGCGAAGCCTGGAGTTAACACTAATTTACAGACAATCACCATTGTCCTGCCTCCGCAAGGGGAGAAAGCTGCGGACATTTCTTTTGAGCAGCGATTTCCGGATGGCACACTACGCTCCGGCTGGAGTGCAGAGCTAGTGCTGCCGCTCTGGCCATGACGGCTGGATCCAGACGATTAGGGGGTGGAGGGGGGCCCCTGGCAGCCACGCATCGATCTGCCGGCCGAAGCACGCATGATCCACCAGCAGACACCGCTGGTGTTCGCCGTGCAGCGGAGGGAGGTGGTCGTCCTCCGCCCAGCGACGCCAACCCCGATCCGGTGTCATGCGGGTCTGAGCCCGGTACTCCTCCCAGAGGAACAGTTCGATCCGGCCGGTGAAGGGCC
>JBIPON010000053.1:0-10083 GCA_044379065.1 Polynucleobacter sp.
TTCATGATCTCTAACTTCTCAGGCTTGGTACGCTTGTTTTTGGTGGTTGTGTAGAAGTGACCAGTACCTGCTGATGACTCTAACTTAATCTTTTCTCTGCCGCCCTTAGCCATTTCAATATTCCTTTAGATTTGGCCGCGTGCGCGCAAGTCGACTAAAACGGCATCGATGCCATTCTTGTCAATTACACGCAAACCTGCGTTGGTTAAGCGAAGGCTGATCCAGCGATTTTCTGATTCAACCCAGAAACGGCGATTTTGCAGATTAGGCAAAAAGCGACGCTTCGTTTTATTGTTTGCATGGGAAACATTATTGCCAACCATCGGCTTTTTCCCAGTGACTTGGCAAACTTTTGCCATGACACGACTCCTTAATTGCGAAAAAAGAAGATTGTAGCAGGCGAATGGCTAAATGAGCCAGCCCTTTTGTGGATTGCCAAATGCAACTGAATAACCTTGTCTATTTAATTATATAAGTTAGTGCTTACTACTAATTAAGATCAATATCCATAATACCCGCCTCCACAAAAGAGAAGAAACTGCTCTGACTGACGATGCAGTGGTCTAAAAGGCCAATCGCAACCCATTGCAATGCTTGTTGTAGGGCGCGGGTTAATTCAATGTCCTTTTTGCTGGGATAAGGGTCTCCGCTGGGGTGGTTGTGGGCCACAATTAGGGCGCTGGAATTGCGGATCAGGGCCTCTTTGACGATTTCGCGGGGGTAGATGGCCGTCTGTGCCACGGAACCCCTAAATAGCTCCTGGCACTCAATTAAACGGTTTTTAGAGTCCAAATGAAGGCAGAGAAAGACCTCATGGGGCAGCTGTCCGATTTTGGCCTGAATCAGCTCCCGCATTTGGGCTGGTGAACCCAAAACAGAGTCGTGCGTGAGTTCATGCTCCAAACTGCGCTTGACTAGCTCATAAGCAGCTTGAATTTGTGCCCATTTGGAGATTCCCATGCCATAGCAACGGGTAATTTCCTCGGCGCTTGAGTTAAGTAACCTGGGTAGGCTGCCAAAGGTTCCCAAAAGGTCTTGAGCAAGGGTCACAGCGGTTTTTCCCTTTACGCCGACCCGCAGGAAGATGGCCAGCAATTCGGCGTCTGAGAGTGCCTCAGGGCCGCTAAGGCGCAGTTTCTCACGCGGTTGCTGTCCTTTGGGCCATTCGGAAATCGGAGAATGTACTCCGCCCGTTGTCCTAGCTACAATATTCTGATGATGACTGCGACTGTTCAATCCGATTCCTACTTGACCCTCAACTACCGTTTGGTTTTGCCTGGCGGGGAGGACTACATCAACACCTTTGAGGACAACCCGGCGACGGTGATGTTTGGTACTGGTCAATTTGCCCCCTGTTTTGAAAAGGCACTCTTAGGCATGACAGCCGGAGAGCGCAGGACGGTGGTAATTCCTCCCGAGGAGGGCTTTGGATTGCACAAGCCAGAATTAGTGCAGTGGGTCACGATGGATACCTTGAAAGAAAATACCGATGAGACCCCAAGCTTTTCTCCGGGCGATGTGATTGAATTTAATGCGCCAAGCGGCGCTCAATATGCCGGTGTCTTGCAATCGATGACGGATGAAGGAGCCTGGTTTGATTTCAACCATCCTTTGGCCGGTAAGCCCATTACGTTTGAAGCAGAAATCGTAGCTATTTTGTAGATCACCATGACCCAAATCGATCAACCTGAAATTTTGCTCGCCCAACCCAGGGGATTTTGCGCTGGCGTTGATCGCGCAATCAATATTGTGAATGAGGCCTTGAGCCGCTTTGGTAAGCCCATTTATGTGCGCCATGAGATTGTCCATAACAAGTATGTGGTGGATGAGTTGCGCACCAAGGGCGCAGTATTTGTGGAAGAGTTGGCAGAAGTACCGCGTGGTGGGATTGTGGTGTTTAGTGCTCACGGCGTTTCGCAAGAAGTTAGGCGCGATGCAGAGGCGCGTGGCTTGCAGGTCTATGACGCCACATGCCCTCTGGTCACCAAAGTGCACTTGGAAGTAGTCAAGATGTGCAAAGAGGGCTTTACCGTCTTGATGATTGGTCATGCCGGCCATCCCGAGGTAGAGGGCACGATGGGCCAAGTAGGCCAAGGCATTGTCTTGATAGAAGACTTGGAAGATGTAGCCAAACTCAATTTCCCGGCCGATGAAAAGGTAGCCTTTGTTACCCAAACCACCTTATCAGTCGATGAAACAAAAGAAATTGTCGACGCTCTAACCAAAAAATTCCCCCACATTTCAAAGCCACGCAAACAAGATATTTGTTATGCGACGCAAAATCGCCAAGACGCCGTTAAATTCATGGCGCCGCAAGTTGATCTCGTTATTGTGGTGGGAAGTAAGGCAAGCTCGAACTCCAATCGCTTGAGAGAACTGTCTGAAAAGTTAGGCGTGCCTTCTTACATGGTCGACGCACCGGAGCAGCTGGAAGAAAAATGGTTTGAAGGAAAAAAACGCATCGGCTTAACCGCGGGCGCATCTGCACCAGAAAGCCTAGCGCAATCGATTGTTGCTCGGATTCAAGAATTTGGACCGCGGCAAATTCGGTCCTTGCCTGGCATCGTGGAAGACGTTACGTTTTCACTGCCAAAAAACTTAACTAACTGAGTTTTTAATGGGTCTGCTGTAAGAGGCCGCGCAACATAGAGCACATCTGCTTAATCTCGGCATCCGTTACCGCCAGCGATGGCATAAAGCGCAGTAAATTGGGTCTTGGAGAATTAATTAGCAAGCCTTCAGGACCCTGATCACGCGCCATCTCAACTAGTTTGGGCCCAATATCCTTGCCCAGCATGAGGGCCCGCAATAAGCCTTTACCACGCTCACCTTCAAGCTTAAATTCAGTAGCAAGGGTTTGCAGCTCTCGGCTCAGTAATTCGCCCTTACGAACCACCTCATCTAAAAAGCCAGGAGCGAGCAACTGCTCGATCACGCTGATGCCAACCGCAGTCATCAGTGCATTGCCGTTGTACGTACCGCCTTGATCGCCCGGAACAAAACAGGCAACTTCCTCGGTCGCTAGCAAAGCGGCCAAAGGAACGCCACCACCAATGCCTTTACCTAAGGTCATGATGTCAGGTTTGATGTTGTAGTGCTGGTACGCAAATAGTTTGCCGGTACGCCCACAGCCTGCTTGTACTTCATCGACGATGAGCAACACCTTGTGCTCTTGTGTCAATGCGCGCAAGCCTTCCATAAACGCTGTCGTGGTGGGTATCACACCACCTTCACCCTGTACTGGCTCAACCATGACTGCTACGGTTTTATCACTGATTAATTTTTTAACGGACTCGAGGTCATTCAATTCTGCTTTTAAAAAGCCAGGAACCTGCGGTGCAAACATCGTGTCCCAGCCCGGCTTACCTGAGGCACTCATGGTTGCTAAGGTTCTGCCATGAAAGGAATGTTCAAAGGTAATGATTTCGTGCGCGCCAGACTTGTGAAGTTGCCCCCATTTGCGGGCTAACTTAATTGCACCCTCATTGGCCTCGGCACCGCTATTGGCAAAGAAGACGCGATTAAAGCAGCTCTGTTCGGTGAGTAGATTCGATAAGCGAATCATCGGCTCGTTATAAAAGGCGGGACTTGGATTAATTAATTTACGCGCTTGGGCATTCATCGCGGCGATCATGCCGGGATTGCTATGACCTAAGCAATTGACAGCCCAGCCTTGCAAAAAGTCGAGGTAGCGTTTGCCATTGTGATCCACCAACCACGAGCCAAGACCTTCGGTCATGACGAGCTCCGGACGCTGGGTGATGAACATCACGGAGTGACTGTCAACCGCTGCTGAGTTCGGCGGAGTAGAGGGGATGTCGTGCGGCTTATTCATGGCTACATCATACAAAAAGGCAGGGATTGCTGCAGGGGTTTTTCGGATTAAGCACTTGCAGGAAGCAAATCGGCAGTGGTCGTAAAAGAGTCGGCAAAGAAGGCATCGCTGGGCAATTGGCATGCCGCGACAAAATCAGCACGTGCTGCGTTGACGACGACGGGCGCGCCGCAGGCATAAACCTCAACACTGCGCATGTCGGGGAAATCAGCCATGGCCGCCTGGTGAACAAAGCCGTCTCGACCAGTCCACTGGTCTTCTGGCAGTGCATGGGAAATCACCGGAACGTACTTAAAGTGAGGCATGCTATCGGCCCAGCTGCGACAAAGGGCATCTAAATACAGGTCATGCGGTCGGCGGCCACCCCAATACAGGGTTATCGGACGCTCTATTTTTTTAGCCTGCATGTGCTCGATGATCGATTTGATCGGAGCAAAGCCAGTTCCCGCTGCGACAAAAATAATGGGGCTGCTGCTGTCTTCACGCAAAAAGAAGCTGCCCATGGGACCCTCAAAGCGCAAGATGTCTTTTATTTTGAGTACGGGTTTATCGGGCACCCCAAAGACAAAATCGGTAAAGAGACCGCCAGGGGTATGGCGAATATGCAACTCGAGCGGGCCTTCAGCTTCTGGCGCAGAGGCAATCGAGTAGGCGCGCCGTTGCCCATCTTTGAGTAGAAATTCAAGGTATTGACCTGCTAAAAACTGAAAGCGCTCGGCAGCCGGTAGTTGTAACTTGAGGATCGCAACATCGGGACTGGGGCATTCCATTTCATTAACGCGGCAGGGGATTTTCCGAATCGATAGATCGCCAGCACCCTGCACCTCACGTACTGCAATCACCAAATCGCTTTGCGCGTGGGCACAGCAAAACAGGGCATTTCCTGCAGTCTTTTCAGCGGCAGTGAGAGCGCCTTCATTGTGGTCGCCATGGCGAACTAGGCCCTCGGTAACTTGACCTTTGCACGAGCCACAGGCGCCATTTTTGCAACCATAGGGCAGGGTGATGCCTTGCCGCAGGGCGGCTTGCAAAATGGTTTCATCCGGGCCGGCATCAAACTGTTTGCCGCTGGATTTCAGAGTAACTTGGTAAGGCAATCTCATTCCTTTAAATAAATCGGTACGATAGTAGGTATGCCATCGTTCCATCACGCCCCAGCGGCACCATTTCAGCGCCCCCGCGTTTTAATTGTGGGGTGCGGCGATATCGGTATGCGGGTACTGCAACAGCTCACTCGCTTTCAGGCATACCGCGTTTTTGCATTGACCTCGCAAAGCAGCCGTTTTCCAGAAATCAGGGCAATGGGCGCTATTCCGATGCTGGGCAACTTGGACCAGATCGACACGCTTTGGCGTCTGCGTGGTTTAGCGAACACGGTAGTGCATTTAGCTCCGCCACAAACGACTGGCGCAAACGACCTGCGCACCCAAAACCTGTTACGGATTTTATCGCAAGGTGGGGTGGCTGTCAGGCGGCTGGTCTATGTCAGTACCACCGGGGTATATGGTGACTGTGGCGGTGGTGATGCCATTGAAACAAGCACAGCAAAGCCGCAAAGTGAGCGGGCTAAACGGCGCTGGGATGCTGAATGGCAGTTACGTCAATGGGCTCTGCTGCACCACGTGCGACTCACGATATTGAGGGTGCCTGGGATTTACGATGCCAATCGATTGCCGACGGAGCGGATAAAAGCCGGTACACCCGCTTTATTACCCGAAGTAGATGCCTATTCAAATCACATTCAAGCCGACGATTTGGCGCGGATTGTTTGCGCTGCCATTTATCACGGCAAGCCGCAGCGCGTGGTGAATGCCTGCGATGGAGCGCAAACCAAAATGGGTGACTACTTTGATCAAGTTGCCGATGCATTCGGCTTGAAGCGCCCACCGCGTTTGCCAGCAGACCAAGTTCAACAGGTAGTGAGTCCGATGCTGTGGTCATTTATGCGCGAATCAAGGCGTGTGGGCAATGACCGCCTAAAAGAATTAAAAGTGCAGCTGCGCTACGCGAGTACGCAGGATTTTCTGAGCGAACTTACTTCCAAGAATCCTTCAGGCCTACCGCGCGATTGAAGATGGGTTTGCCGGGCTTCGAGTCCACTGCATCTACTACAAAGTAGCCATGGCGCTCAAACTGAAAGCGGGACTCTGCGAGCGCGTCAACCATCGAAGGCTCTAAGTAGGCAGTGATCACTTCTTTGGAGTGGGGATTGAGATAGTCTAAGAAATTCTTTTCACCACTGTCGGGATGGGGGTCGGTGAAGAGGTGCTCATACAAACGCACTTCGGCTGCCAGCGCATGCTGCGCACTGACCCAATGAATATTGCCTTTGACTTTGTAATTATCAGAGCCGGGCGTGCCACTCTTACTATCCGGAAAATAACGCGCATGCACTTGCTTCACTTCACCGTTTGCATCGAGCTCAAAGCCGGTGCATTCAATCACAAAGCCATAACGCAAGCGCACTCGACTACCTGGCTGATCGCCGATCGGTGGATAAAGCCGAAAAAAACCTTTGACCGGCTCGACCATAAAGTCATCTGCTTCGATCCAAAGTTCGCGCGTAAACGGAAATTCACGGCGTCCCCAGTCGGGGTGGTGCGGATGGCGTGGTGCCGAGCAGATTTCGCTGGCGCCCGGAACCATATTTTCAATGATCAATTTGAGGGGCTTTAAGACCGCAATTGCACGCGGCGCTTTTGCGTCTAAGTCATCCCGTAGTGCGCCTTCGAGGGTACTCATATCAATCCAGCTGTCAGCCTTGGCTACGCCAATGCGCTCGCAAAACAAACGAATGCTTTCGGGGGTGTAGCCACGGCGACGAATACCCACAATCGTTGGCATGCGCGGATCATCCCAGCCATCCACTTTCTTTTCTTCGACTAATTGCAAGAGCTTGCGTTTGCTAGTCAAGGTGTGCGTTAGATTAAGGCGGGCGAATTCATGCTGGTGGGGCAAGGGCTCTGTAAAGACACCGAGCTCTTTGAGTGCATTCAGAATCCAGTCATAGAGGGGGCGGTTGTTTTCAAACTCCAGCGTACAGATCGAGTGCGATACATTTTCCAGCGCATCCGAGATGCAGTGTGTGAAATCGTATAGCGGATAAATACACCACTTACTGCCAGTGCGATGATGGTCGACGTGCCGAATCCGGTAAATCACCGGATCACGCATCACGATATTGGGATGGGCCATATCAATCTTGAGGCGCAGCACATGAGTGCCATCGGCAAACTTCCCATCGCGCATATCGCGGAAGAGTTGTAGATTTTCAGCGGGGCTGCGATCGCGAAATGGACTGGGTGTGCCAGCTTGATTGAAGTTGCCGCGATTGGCATGAATGGCATCTGCACTTTGGCTATCCACATACGCTTTGCCGCTCTCGATTAAGAGTTCAGCAAATTCATAGAGGCGATCAAAGTAATCACTGGCGTGATACAGGTGCTCCTCACCTTGGGCATTCCAGTTAAAGCCAAGCCACTGCACCGCATCCAAAATGCTATCGGCATATTCCACATCCTCTTTAGTCGGATTGGTATCGTCTAGGCGCATATTGCAGCGCGCACCTCCTGGTAGGAGGCTGTAGTCGGCGGCTAAACCAAAATTAAGGCAGATGCTTTTCGCATGGCCGATGTGCAGGTAGCCATTGGGCTCGGGTGGAAAGCGCGTAATGATGGCGGGAACACTGGCGCCAGCCTGATTGGTTCGGCCTTGATAACGACCGCTGGCTAAATCGGAATCGATGATTTGGCGCAGAAAGTTGGATGGCTCTGCGGGCGGAGTCGTCGCTTTAGGGGGTTTGCTATCAATAGCCATACCCCCCATTGTAGAGAAGAAAATGCCCCTCCCCAGAAAGACAAAGCCCGCAGGGTGAGTGCGGGCCTTATCACTGCATGCAGTAGAGCAGGTTACTCTTCGACAAATACCTCTTCGCGGCTCTTCTTCACAGCAGGCAACATAACCACAATCACTAATAAGGCCGCCGCAATTAACAAACCAAGTGACAGTGGGCGGGTCACGAAGGTCGTGAAATCACCGCGCGACAGCAACAAGGCGCGGCGGAAATTTTCTTCCATCATTGGCCCCAGTACGAATCCTAAAAGCAGTGGCGCGGGCTCGCAACCCAGCTTAAAGAAAAGGTAGCCAATAATGCCGAATGATGCTGTTATGTAAACGTCCATAATCGAGTTATTAACGGTATACACACCAATACAGCAGAACACCAAAATCGCTGGATACAAAAAGCGATATGGAATCTGCAGTAATTTCACCCAGATACCAATCAGTGGCAAATTCAACAAGATCAGCATCACGTTACCGATCCACATTGATGCAATCAAGCCCCAGAACAGGGTTGGATTGCTTGTCATCACCTGGGGACCGGGCTGAATGTTATGAATGGTCATTGCGCCTACCATCAGCGCCATCACAGCATTAGGCGGAATGCCTAAGGTCAAGAGGGGGATGAATGAGGTTTGCGCTGCCGCGTTATTGGCAGATTCTGGACCAGCAACACCTTCAATCGCACCCTTGCCGAACTCATGGCTGTACTTCGACGATTTCTTTTCAACGGAGTAGGCACCAAAGGCCGCCAAAGCAGCGCCGCCGCCAGGCAAAATACCCAAAATGGAACCAATCGTAGTGCCGCGCAGAATCGCTGGAGTCATGCGCTTAATGTCAGTCCAGGTTGGAATCAGCGTGGTTACTTTATTCAAGAATGACTCGCCGGTCCCTTTCTTTTCCAGATTCATCATGATCTCTGCAAAACCAAAGACACCCATGGCGACGGAAACGAAACCAATGCCATCACTTAGTTGAGGAATGTCAAAGGTGTAGCGCGCCACGCCGGAATTCACGTCGGTACCAATCAGCCCCATTAAGAGGCCCAAAATGATCATGCCGACAGCCTTCAAGAGCGAGCCCGATGCCAATACAACCGCACCGATCAAGCCGAGCACCATCAGAGAAAAGTACTCTGCTGGACCAAATTTGAAAGCCACCTCTGCTAAGGGTGCAGCAAAGCCAGCCAAAATCAGCGTGGCTACGCAGCCTGCAAAAAATGAGCCCATACCAGCGGTAAAGAGCGCCACGCCGCCACGGCCGCGTCGCGCCATTTGGTAGCCATCAATCGCGGTAACCACCGAAGCAGTTTCACCAGGGATATTGAGCAGAATCGCCGTGGTTGAGCCGCCGTACTGTGAGCCGTAGTAAATACCGGCCAGCATGATCAGAGCAGCAATCGGAGGCAATGCATAGGTTGCAGGCAAGAGCATCGCAATCGTTGCTACCGGTCCCAAGCCTGGCAATACACCAATCAAAGTGCCCAGCACACAACCAATAAAGCAATACATCAAATTCTGCAATGTGAATGCAGTGTCAAAACCAAGTGACAGGTTAGCTAATAATTCCATTTTTCTTGTCTCGTCAACTTAGTTCATGAAAGCGGGAAAAAGCGGGAAAGAAAGCCCCAGTCCTTTTACAAACGCCAAATAGGTAAACCCAACCAGGAAGACCGCATTGAGTGCAGTACCCTTCCAGCCAAAATCATGGCTGACTGAGGCGGAGACGAATACCAGAGCAAAAATCGCAACAATGAATCCCATGGTGGGCAATAAAAGGCCATAGAGCACCACCGAACCGGTGATCCACAACACGATTTTAAAATCCCACTTGGGCATTTTTTCTTCAATGGATTTTTTGGATAGCGAACTGAGTAAAACAATCAGGCCGATCACTGCCATTAAGACGCCTAGCCAGAATGGAAAATAGCCTGGACCCATTTTGGCTGCGGTACCCATACGGTATTGGGATGCAATAACGGCAAAAAAGATGCCCACAACAATAAACATGATGCCGGCACCAAAGTCTCTTTGGTTGCGAATCTTCAAAACACGCTCCTTTGGGCTACTAACTAGCCACTGTAATTTTTTTAATGTTGTGCGATTGTAAGGCAGAGAATCGGGGCAGAGCAAAGGGTTTACCCTAATATTCGGTCAATGCCATAATTGAGGGTATGAAAGTTACCGAAATTCGCCAAGCCTACCTCGATTTTTTTGCCGCCAAAGGGCACCAAATTGTGCCCTCGAGCGCCGTTGTTCCTGGGGATGATCCGACTTTGCTGTTTACCAATGCAGGCATGAATCAGTTTAAGGATGTCTTTCTGGGGTTTGATAAGCGCCCATACCAGCGCGCCACCTCGGCCCAAAAATGCATTCGTGCTGGCGGCAAACACAACGACCTCGATAACG
>JBIPON010000003.1:0-28172 GCA_044379065.1 Polynucleobacter sp.
ACCTTTTGGCCAAATGGAATGGCGCGCTCGGCAATACTAATGGTGAGGCAGTTGCCATCCCAATGCAATGCGCTGGGCCCAATCTGGAAGGTATGCTGATCGCGGTGAATCCATTTACCACCGCGCTCAGTCATGGTCCAGCGTTTATTGCCAGGGCTATAGATTGCCACGTTGAGTGCGCAGTAGTCGTTGGCATCTGCTGGCTGTGATCGATTCGCCCACGCATAGTAGGGTGAGAACACGCTACCAACAAAGGCAATGATGCTCATCCCATGCTGACCATCGTCACTCAGCGCATCAACATACCACCAGAGGTAATTGCCAGGATCTACCGCTTGGTTGAATTGCGGCGTGCCATCAGCGCTGCGACCGCCTGTCGACCGGACAAAGCCGCCATTGGAACCCCCGGCCCCGGATGAACGCTGCCGCCCGCCAGAAAGAGATTCTCGATTTGCGTCAGCGCATTGGAGCGCTGGAATGAGCTCATCCATCCATGGGTTGCTTGACCGTATAGGGCTCCCCCGCGACCTGGAAACATTCGATTGAATTCCGTGGGCGATGTTCGGATGGTTGAATGGCTGGAATCCTGTAGCTCCAGACCACATTGCTTGAGTAGGGTAAATGCGGTTTGCTCGCATCGGTCAATTTCCTTCTGGTTAATTTCATGATCGCCTATCGCGGGCGCATTGACAAGGCACAGTAGTCGCTCTTCCTGCGCCAAGGCAGCGCCGCTATCGCTTCTATCTTGGGCGCAGACGTAGACGGTGGGCTCATTAGGATAAGTCTTGTGCTCGAAAATATCACTGAATTCACGGGAATAATGGCGATTGAAAAAAACGTTATGACGAACTAGCGGAAAGCCGCTGGTTTTGACTTTCATCGACCAGGTTATCGCCGAGAGTGATCTGCTAGTTGGAATCGAATTGGAAACAGCCGATCGCATTGATTCGCCCATTAAGCCTTGTCGCAGGACATTGATATCACCGTTAAAGACAACATAGTCTGCCGGTATACGCTCTCCGTCGGAGAGTTCAATCGATTCAACCCGGTTGTGTTGCTGATGAATCGCATGCACTGATGTATTCGTTCGAATGCGAGCCCCTTTGCTTTGTGCCAGACGGGCAATCGCTTTCGGGATTTCAGCCATGCCGCCCCGTACCGACCAAACCCCATCCATTTCAACCTGGGCAATCAGCATTAAGGTTGCCGGGGCCAGAAAGGGTGAGGAACCACAATAGGTAGCGTAGCGCCCAAAGAGTTGGTGGAGGCGAGGATCTTTAAAGTATTTTCCTAGTGAGGACCAAAGATCACCAAAGGGTCCGATCGCCATCAGCGGCATCGATTTTGTGATGCCCAGTGACCCCATCATGCCTGCCATCGAGGGTCTGGCAGATTGAATAAAGGGCTTCTCTAGGACCCCATATACCTTTTTGGCCATCGCGCAAAACTCTAAAAATGCTTTTGCTTCTGCTGGGCTAGAAAATGCGGCAATGGCATCCGCACTTTGCTGGCGATCGGCAAATAAATCCAGATGCTGTTCGCCCCAGGAATGCCTTGCTAAGATTGTCAATGGGTCGGTTTGCACATGCGAGGTGAATGATTCGCCGCAGGCATCAAAGAGTTGCTCAAATACCCAGCGCATCGTAAACACCGTGGGCCCCGAATCTACCAATCCGAGATCGTCGGGCGCGCCAACAGCAACTTGTCGAATCTTTCCGCCAACAGCCTGCTCTTTTTCAAGCAAAGTAACGTCAAAGCCAAGGTGAGCAAGCTCAAGGCAGGCGCACAAACCACCAATGCCGCCCCCAATCACGACTACGCGTTCGCTACTCATATCCTAGCCATAGTGTTTGCCCCGCCAAGTGCCTTCCATTTCAGATGGCGTGAAACGCGTAAACATCGATTCTGAAAAGTACTGCTGGCCATAGGCTGCCTTGATCGCGGCTAGATGCGCACCTTGCTGCGCATAGGCATTGAGTGCAGTCTCATCTTCCCAGATCGTAAAGGTAGCTTGCCGTAGGTAAGGAGCCTCACCAAGGCCGGCACTCAAAATCACCCCTTCAGATTGATTAATCGAGACCTCGGCAGGCTGGGCATTTTTCCAAAACGCATTGGCTTTAAGCGGCTTAATGGATGCGCGCGTTAATGAAGCAATCGGTCCGGATACTGGGGCGTTGGCGGTAACGTCCAATTGGGTATTGGCCCAGGAACCCCGTGTGCTGAATGTATTAAGAGTTACTGCAAAGAATTCGCGTGAGTGATTCAGATACGATTGAACGAGGGTTGAGTGTGTTCGGAATTGCTTAGCATGCTGTTCGCTATCGAATACGCAAAATAAACCTTGTTTGTGGAAGCTGGGCTTAGTACTAAAGCCGCCCTCAAATCCAGAGCCGAGCACTTTAAAAAATTGCAGCCCGGGAATGTTGCGGAGAGAAAAACGTCCAATTACATAACGGGAGAGGCCCCAGAGAAATGAATCGGGCGCAATATCGACTAACACTAATACTGCGGTTTGATTGCGCATGGTGACGTAATCTAGGAGTCGTTGTCTTCGGAGGCGCTGTTCTCAATAATGCCAAAGCGACGCATTTTAATGTAGAGACCTTGACGGGATAGACCCAACAATTCCGCAGCAGAAGCACGATTCGACATAGTAAGTTCTAAAGCCGAAATAATGCACAGCTTTTCAATAATGTCGGTGGTTTCGGTCACAATTTCTTTGAGGGGAACTTTACCAACTAGTTCAGTTAGGTGCCGTGCATTTTTCTCAATATTGCTGGGTGTAGGACCGGCCTGCGTAACCCGCTTCGAAATACTACGAATACTAAAAGCAAATGCAGGAGGATTATGGGACCGCACATCAACCCCTGAAATCTCAGCCTCTAAGGGCGAGTTTCCATCGTCGCTGGTAATGGTGGTTGCATAGTTCTTAATAGCGCCATGCTCACGCAATGTATTTAAGATAATGCGTAAATCGATCGTCGAGCGGCCTAACCACTGCTCTAATGACTTGCCGATAACATATTCGGTTTGTGCAGAATGGGTCATCTGTATAAATGCTTTATTCGATGACAGAATGAGGCCTTGCAGATTCGTCACTACAAATGCATCGCTTGACTCTTCGATGGCTTTCAATACCAGGGCACTTTGCTCGCCATAATTAATGGTGGCTGCGCTGACTGATAGAGGGTTTAGGCTGACTAGATAAACGCTTTGTCTGCCTTCGCGAAGCAATGCGCTCGAAATCTCAACCTCATCTGCTGAATTAAGCAGGTGTACCACGCGGTTTTGTTGTAAATTGCCAATCTTAAAATCAGCAAAATAGTCCTGAATCACCTCTTGATCGGCCTTTGCAAACAAGTCGCCAATGGCCTTTCCAACCAATTTTTTGGAGTCGCCGAGTAAAGTGCCTGATGCTTTATTGGCCTCAATAATGCGCAGCGTTTGGCTGTCAATCAGTAAATAAGCTTGATCAGTAATATTGAATAACTGTGAGTACCGATTTTCAATCGCATGCAAGCGGGTGTAGTCGCGCTCGATTTCTTGTTGTGCCTCTACTAGGCGTTGCTGCAAAGCTGAAATACTACGCAGGTCACGACCGATTGCTAGTACCGTTTTTTGTTTGGGCAGATGAACGGTGCTAAATAAAATGGGCAATGATTTCCCATCGGGCAGCAATTGATTAATTTGCCGCCATTTTTGGGTACCTTCACTTGTGTTGGTATCCATCAAGGCATGCACTTTTGGATGACTATCGATTGCAATCGTATCCATCCATTTTTTATTCATCAGACTACTGCTGTCTTCGATGCCAATTTTGTCCGCATTCACAACATCACGAATAGTGCCATTGGTGTCGAGGACAAAAACAACATCGGCAGAGTATGCGACTAAGGATACGGCGGTCTTGATATCGACTGTATCGAGACTATTATGGGGTTGTGCGGTGAGCGCCATTTATTATTTTTTTAATTACGTTGGGCTGGTAGTGAACTGCTGACTTCGGTTGTACTATTTAAAATTCGATTCAGTTGATGCAAGGCTTCTTCGGGCGTATTGGATTTTATATCGGCCTTAATATGCCCAAAAGACAGCGCATCCGAATTATATAGCGATCCCCCTGTAAGCACGATGATTCCTGGGTTTAGCGACTTACTACGGATTGATTGAATGAGCGCAGGTAGCTGATCGAGTTGATCGTAATCGGCAACACTAATCGCAATCGCAGTCAGGGATCTGCTGGCAACAGTCTTTTCAATGTAGTGCTGAGTAGGCGTACTTTCGTTCAGCACGGTCCATCCTGCCCAGGTAAAGTAATTCGATAAAATCAGCGGTCCCAATGTATGGTGAGAGCCTGGTGAGGCAGCAACTAAAATACTATGCGCAGTAGAGGAGCTTGTTCGAGTTTCTTGATATAGATGATCTACGCTGTAGATTAATTTCTGCAAACGACCAGTAGCAATCGTGACCTCAGTAAAACTAAGGCTATCACTAATCCACTGATCTCCCAGTTTGCGTGCAATGCGTGGTATTAGCTCTAGCACAATTAAATCAATGCCCATTCCCAAGTTCAATAATTCAGCGATGTATTGCTCTGTTTTTTGTGGGCCATCGCGTGTAATGAGCGCGACAAAACCATCCGCATGATCTTCAATGACTTGCCAGGTGAGGTGCGCTGACGAGTGCGGTTTTAATTCAAGTGCCCCGGTTTCCAAAATGGTATTGAGTAGGCGATCTTCAATCCAATCCCGATTGCCCGTTTGATTCACGCGGCCAATCCCCTTGACCATGGCCAGTACCTTGCCAGTATCTAAGGCGGGCACATCAGTAGATGCCTGCTGGTTCTCTTTTTTTGCCAACATAAGGGGTTCGTTTGGTATGGGTAAAAAAATAAACTTGTTTACAATGTAAAACAAATATTACACTTTTGATAGAATAAGCTGTAAATAAAGATGATATTTAAGGGTAAACCCCAATTATATAAGGGTAAATACGGTATTTTGTAAATTAAATTAGTCGTAAAGTTTTGTTTACACATGCAATCACATTGGAACTACCAAAACCGTGAGTAATTTGAGTAAGCCCCTCTACACAGCAGATCAGCGCAAGCGGCGCAATGAATCCGTGTGGACCTTGGTGCAAGGAATTCTTGCTCCCGTTCAATTTCTCATCTTCATTGTCAGTTTTTGTTTAGTTGTTCACTACCTCTTTACTGGCGAAGGCTATGAAATAGCGACGATATCTATCGTCATAAAAACGATTGCCTTGTATTTGATCATGATTACTGGATCAATTTGGGAGAAGGTTGTCTTTGGCAAATACTTGTTTGCCGAGAGTTTCTTTTGGGAAGATGTCTTTAGCATGCTGGTTCTAGCGCTCCATACTGCTTATCTTTATTTCTTATGGAACGGTGCGCTCAGCTCAAACGAATTAATTTACTTAGCGTTGACTGCATACGTCGCTTACCTTATTAATGCAGCTCAGTTTCTATGGAAGCTAAGGGTGGCGCGTTATGAGGGTGTAGCTGATGAAACAGTGGTAGAAGAAGAGCGAAATATCCACGGGGGGATGGCAACATGAACGCCATAACAACACCCAATCTAAGCCCAGCACGTGACGCAAGCCGCGACATTCCAATCATGAAAGAAAAGGGCCAGCGTGAGGTTTTTTGTGGTCTCACCGGCATTATCTGGCTGCATCGCAAGATACAAGATGCATTCTTTTTGGTTGTAGGCTCACGTACTTGCGCTCATCTGATTCAGTCGGCTGCCGGGGTGATGATTTTTGCAGAGCCCCGTTTTGCAACGGCGATTATTGATGACCGTGATTTAGCCGGAATTGCCGATGCCAATGACGAGCTGGATAAGGTAGTGACTAAGTTGCTTAGCCGCAGGCCCGATATCAAACTGCTTTTTCTAGTTGGGTCGTGCCCATCCGAAGTAATTAAGTTGGATTTATCTCGTGCTTCAGAGCGCCTAGGTAAACAGTTTATTCAGCAATGCCGGATCTTAAGTTACTCCGGCAGCGGCATCGAAACGACGTTTACGCAAGGCGAGGACGCCTGTTTGGCTGCCTTAGTGAAAGAATTACCTAAGTCCAGCGAGAGTGGTGCCGGTGCAGTTGATACCAATGCTAAGAATCTCGTGATTGTGGGCTGCTTACCAGACGTTGTAGAAGATCAATTTCGGCGGGTCTTTAATGAGCTTGGCATCGATGCAGTGTCATTCTTTCCGCCGCGCCATAGCAATGACTCGGTCACTGTTAATGCCAATACACGCTATTTACTGGCCCAGCCTTTCCTCGCAGAAACGGGACGTTTATTTGATGAGCGCGGAGCCCAGCGCCTGGATGCGCCATTCCCCTTTGGGGTTGAAGGAACAAGCCACTGGTTGGCAGCTGCTGCTAAAGAATGGGGCATCTCGGATGCTGATTTTGAGCGCGTAACAGCACCCAGAAGGGCTCGTGCGCAATCGGCCTTAGAGCGCTACAAAGCAATTCTGAATCAAAAAACCATTTCCTTTTTTCCCGATTCGCAGCTGGAAATTCCTTTAGCCCGTTTCTTGCACAACGAGATGGGCATGACCTTGCTGGAAGTGGGAACGCCTTACTTACATCGCCAGCATTTGGCTCAAGAACTCGCGCTCTTACCAAGCGATGTTCGCCTAGTAGAAGGGCAGGACGTTGAAAAGCAACTCGATCGTTGCCGAGAAGACAATCCAGACATCGTGGTGTGTGGTTTGGGTTTAGCCAATCCACTAGAGGCTGAAGGTATCACGACCAAGTGGTCGATTGAGTTGGTATTTAGTCCGGTCCACGGTTACGAGCAAGCAGCTGACTTAGCTGAATTGTTTGCGCGTCCATTGCAACGTCGAATGAAGTTGGCGGCCTAATATGCAACTGACACTCTGGACCTACGAAGGACCGCCGCACGTCGGCGCTATGCGCATCGCTACCGCATTGAAGGACGTGCATTACGTCTTGCATGCGCCCCAAGGTGATACCTACGCTGATCTACTGTTCACGATGATTGAGCGTTCAAAAAAACGCCCACCCGTGACCTACACGACTTTTCAGGCACGTGACTTGGGCGGTGATACTGCAGAGCTCTTTAAAAATGCAACCCGCGAGGCGTATGCGCGCTTTCAGCCAAACGCGATGATGGTAGGTGCCTCCTGTACAGCAGAACTCATTCAAGATGATCCTGCTGGCTTAGCAAAGGCACTTAACTTACCGATTCCGGTCATTCCACTGGAGTTACCGTCGTATCAGAAAAAAGAAAATTGGGGCGCTGCCGAAACCTTTTATCAAATGGTGCGTACCTTAGCAGCACCTGCGGTGAAAACACCTGCTGCCACTTTAGTAGCAGAGCGCACTGCTGCGCGCGCTGCCGGCAAAGTACCCAGCTGCAATATTTTGGGTGCTACCGCACTGGGATTCCGGCACCGCGATGACGTACATGAGATTCAGAAACTATTAGGTGAGCTGGGCATTGAAGTCAATGTCACAGCGCCGCTGAATGCAAGTGTTGCAGATCTGCAGCGTCTGGGCGAAGCCGACTTTAACGTGGTTCTGTATCCTGAAATCGCTGGCGTAGCTGCATCGTGGCTGACGCGGACGTTTGGACAGCCTGCTACTAAAGTCATTCCAATTGGCGTCAATGCCACTACCGAATTTATTGCTGAAGTCGTGGCCCTCGCAGGGCTTGATGCCAGCATTGTGGATCGTTATCAAAATAGCCGCGCACAGTGGTATTCCAAATCGGTTGACTCGACCTACTTAACCGGTAAGCGGGTTTTCATTTTTGGTGATGCGACTCACGTGATTGCTGCTGCCCGCGTTGCCAGCCAAGAAATTGGCTTTGAGGTGGTTGGTCTCGGTACTTATAGTCGTGAGTTTGCTCGCGATGTACGGGAAGCTGCAGCCCTTTACGGCGTAGAAGCCTTAATTACGGATGATTATTTGGAAGTAGAGCAAAAAGCCAGCGAGCTTGCTCCCGATTTAATGCTCGGTACGCAAATGGAGCGCCATATTGCCAAACGCCTTGGCATTCCATGCGCCGTCATTTCAGCGCCAATACACGTTCAAGATTTTCCTGCGCGCTACTCACCCCAAATGGGCTTTGAGGGCGCTAACGTCTTGTTTGATACTTGGATTCATCCGCTCATGATGGGCTTAGAAGAGCACCTCATCATGATGTTCCGTGAAGACTTTGAGTTTGATGCCGGCGCCGCTGCATCCCATCTAGGACATCGTGCTGCAAATCATGCGCCAGCAACTCCAGCTAAAACAGAAGTACCAGCAGAGCAGATTAGCGTTACCGCCAGTGCAGTAGTCGATGCCGTTGTGGGCGAAGCAGCATGGGCGCCCGACGCCATGAAAGAGCTTGGAAAAATTCCTTTCTTTGTACGTGGAAAGGCCCGTCGTAATACAGAGCGTTTTGCTATAGAGCAGGGGCTGTCGATGATCACGATTGAGACCTTATACGATGCAAAGGCACACTATGGCCGCTAATTCCACACCAATTCGGGTGGTAATTGTGACCATGGATACGCACTTGGTCAGCGCTACCGAGCGCGCACGCTTTGCCTTGCAAAAGAAAATGCCAGGTTTGGCATTAACGATTCATGCTGCATCGAGCTGGACGGTGGATGCAAAAGCCTTAAAAGCGTGCGTGGATGACATTGCTCGGGCAGATATTGTGGTTTCCATGATGTTGTTCATGGAAGATCACTTTTTACCCGTGATTGATGCTTTAAAAGCAAGGCGCCTTGAGTGCGATGCGATGGTATGTGCAATGTCTGCGGGGGAGATCGTGACGCTAACCCGCATGGGTAGTTTTGATATGGGCAAGCCTGCCACTGGCTTAATGGCTTTGCTCAAGCGTTTACGTGGCAATAAAGAAAAAGCTCAAACCGGCGGCGCTGCCCAAATGCGCATGCTGCGCCGTTTACCGAAGATCCTGAAGTTCATACCTGGTAGTGCCCAAGATGTTCGTGCTTATTTCTTGACCTTGCAGTATTGGCTCGGCGGCTCCGAAGAAAATATGTACCACATGGTGCGCAGCCTCATTAATCGCTATGCCCAGGGTGAGCGGGCGGTACTACGTAGCCAAGAAAAAAGCGTTGAGCCACTGATTTATCCTGAGACCGGGATTTATCATCCGCGCCTCAAAGGCCGTATGAGTGAAGAGCTACGTGATTTACCTAAATTAGTCTCCGACCAAAAATCACGCGGCCGCGTTGGATTGTTATTGCTACGTTCCTATATTTTGGCTGGCAATACTCTGCATTACGATTCCGTGATTGCGGCGATGGAAGCCCAAGGCTTACAAGTAGTTCCTATTTTTGCAGTCGGCCTTGATGCCAGACCCGCGATTGACGCTTTCCTGATGAATGGCGATGACTGTGCGGTCGATGCGGTAGTTTCTTTAACGGGATTCTCTTTGGTTGGTGGCCCTGCCTATAACGATGCCAAAGCAGCCGAAGAAGTCTTATCCAAAATGGACGTTCCGTATTTGGCAGCGCATCCTCTTGAGTTTCAAACGCTCAGTGATTGGGGTAAGTCAGACCAGGGCTTAATGCCAGTAGAAAACACCTTGATGATTGCGATTCCGGAATTGGATGGCGCTACTAATCCGATGATCTTTGGTGGGCGTGCTGGCGCTGCTGGTGTTGCTTGTACCGGTTGCCATAAAGCCTGTACCTTTGAAGTTAATACCAACGCGCATGACATGTTTACCTGCGTTGAGCGTACCGCCATGCTTGCGGCGCGCGTCACTAAGTTAATTGCGATGCGCAAAACGGTTAAGCACGACCGTAAAGTAGCCTTGGTTATTTTTAATTTCCCACCCAATGCCGGTCGCATTGGCACAGCAGCACACTTAAGCGTATTTGAATCGGTATTCAACACACTTAAAGGTTTGCGCGATGAGGGATATACCGTCGATGTTCCAGCCTCGGTGGATGATTTGCGTGAGCAAATGCTCACAGGTAATGCACAGCAATTCAGTATGGATGCCAATGTCCATACGCAAATTGGTTTGGATGATTACGTCAAGCGTGAGCCATGGTTAAAAGAGATTGAGGCGCAGTGGGGCCCAGCCCCAGGACGCATGCTAACGAACGGTAGCGCCTTATTTGTATTAGGTAAGCAATTTGGTAATGTGCTGGTGGCGATTCAGCCTGGCTTTGGTTACGAGGGCGATCCGATGCGCCTCTTGTATGAAAAAGGCTTTGCACCAACCCATGCCTTCTCTGCCTTCTATCGCTATATTCGTGAAGACTTTAATGCTAATGCGGTATTGCATTTTGGTACCCATGGCGCACTCGAATTTATGCCAGGTAAGCAATCGGGTATGTCGGGCGCTTGCTGGCCAGATCGCTTAATTAGTGATTTGCCTAATATTTATATTTACGCCTCCAATAATCCATCGGAAGGTGCGATTGCAAAACGCCGTGCCGGTGCCACTTTAGTTAGTTATCTAACCCCGCCAGTTGCGCAAGCTGGTTTGTATCGTGGCCTGGTTGACCTCAAAGCATCCCTCGATCGCTGGCGTACTCTAGCACCAGCAGCGCAATCGGATGATGCTTTAGTCAGCATGGATAGTAATGAGCAGTTGGATTTGATCGAGATGATTCAGGTTCAAGCTGCTGAACTGAATTTAGCGCCGCTTGAGCCTAGCTGGAAAACCATGGATCGTCAGATCGTTATGGCCAGTCTGAATAAACTGACCGAGCAAATCCTGGAAATGGAATACGCCTTGATTCCGCATGGACTCCATGTGCTTGGCAATGCCCTGAGCAAAGAAGAGCGGATTGATATGCTGATGAGCTCGGCGCAAGCCGGTGATGGCCCAGCGAAGACACTCGATCGCGCCATTATTGCCGGATTGGTAGAAGGTGCCACCGTTGATCGCTCCATTACCGAAAATAACTTGTCACTTTCCGATGAAATGCGTGAACAGTTAGATGGCCTTGTAAAGATGGATCAGCTCATGCAAGAGGATAGCGAGCTGCAAGGCATCTACCGCGCTTTGGATGGTCGTTACATTCGGCCCGCACCCGGTGGCGATGTGCTGCGCAATCCCGACGTATTACCAACCGGCCGGAACGTGCATGGCTTTGATCCATTCCGTATCCCTAGCAAATTTGCCGTACGCGATGGGCAAATGCAGGCGAATAAATTACTCGAGCGCTATCAGGCGGATGGCAATGCTTTGCCAGAATCCATTGCCCTCGTATTGTGGGGAACCGATAACCTCAAAACCGAAGGCGGCCCGATTGCCCAAATTTTGGCTTTGATGGGAACCTTGCCACGCTTTGATAGTTTTGGCCGAGTCGCTGGCGCAAGCTTAATTCCATTAGCAGAGCTGGGACGTCCCCGGATTGATGTGATGGTCTCGATCTCCGGAATTTTCAGGGACTTAATGCCGCTTCAAGTCAAAGTATTGGCTGAAGCAGCTTACCTTGCCGCCGCTGCGGATGAGCCTATTACTGAGAACTTTGTGCGCAAGCATGCGCTCGATTACCAAGCCAAAACCGGCTGCGATCTAGAGACAGCCGCTTTGCGTGTGTATGGCAATGCAGAGAGTGCTTATGGCGCCAACGTCAACATGATGGTGGATAACGGCTTATGGCAGGATGAGGACGAGCTAGCCGAGACCTATACCAGCCGCAAGAGCTTTGCCTATGGCCGTAATGGCCGCCCCCAGGCGCAAAAAGAATTGCTCCAGCGTATTTTGGCGGATGTGGAGTTGACCTATCAAAACCTTGATTCGATAGAGCTCGGCGTGACGACCATTGATACTTACTTCGATACCTTGGGCGGGATTAGCCGTGCCGTGAAGCGCGCTAAGGGCGGCAAAACGCCACCGGTTTACATCGGTGATCAAACCAAGGGTGAGAGCGTTGTCCGTACTCTAAACGAACAAGTAGCCTTAGAAACCCGGTCACGTATGCTTAATCCAAAGTGGTACGAGGGCATGCTCAAGCATGGTTATGAAGGCGTGCGTCAGATTGAATCGCACCTCACGAATACCGTTGGCTGGTCAGCCACCACCGGCCAAGTTGAGCCTTGGGTATACCAGCAACTTACCCAAACATTTATCTTGGATGCCGATATGCGCGAGCGCCTGATGCGCCTCAATCCAGCAGCTTCAGTCAAAGTAGCAAACCGCCTTTTAGAAGCCTCTGAAAGGCAATATTGGAAACCCGAACCATCTGTTCTAGAAACCTTGCGCCGTGTTGCACAAGATTTCGAAGATAGATTAGAAGGTGTTTACGAAGGAGTAGCAATTTAATGAATACCGTCAGCGTACCTATCTCAGAAATTACAACCCGCAAACCACCTGATGGGGAGGGCAGCGTTCAGGTTCATTTGGATCCCTCGGAAAAAATTGGGAATGCCAAAGTATTTGCTATTTATGGCAAAGGCGGTATTGGCAAAAGCACAACCTCCTCCAACCTATCGGCGGCGTTCTCGATGCTAGGTAAAAAAGTGATTCAAATCGGCTGCGATCCGAAGCACGATTCGACTTTTACCTTAACAGGTAAGTTAGTACCCACTGTGATTGATATTTTGGAGACCGTGGACTTTCACTCAGAGGAGTTGAGAGTTGAAGACTTTGTCTATGAAGGCTTTAATGGCGTCATGTGCGTTGAGGCAGGTGGCCCTCCCGCTGGAACGGGTTGCGGCGGCTATGTGGTTGGCCAGACTGTGAAACTACTCAAGGAGCATCACCTCTTAGAAGATACCGATGTGGTGATCTTCGATGTCTTGGGTGACGTTGTTTGCGGTGGCTTTGCTGCCCCATTACAACATGCTGACCGGGCTTTGATTGTGGCTGCTAATGACTTTGACTCGATCTTTGCGATGAATCGCATCGTTCAGGCAATTAGCGCTAAAGCAAAAAATTACAACGTACGTCTAGGCGGCGTGATTGCCAACCGCAGTAAAGACACCGACCAAATTGATAAGTTCAATTCGCGGGTGGGTCTTAAGACCATGGCGCACTTTCCGGACCTGGACGCCATTCGCCGCAGTCGCCTGAAGAAGTGCACCATTTTTGAAATGGAATCGACTCCTGAGATTGAAGCAGTCAAAGCAGAGTATCTGCGCTTGGCTGCCAGCTTATTGCTGGACGATGATCCGATTTTGAGCGAATCATTAAAAGACCGTGAAATTTTTGACTTATTGGGATTTGATTAACCATGGCTGAAATGTCCTACCAAGATCGCCGAAGCAAGCTGAAGAACTACTTCGACCGGACCGCAGTCGATGCGTGGGCCAAGCTCACCTCCGATGCGCCCGTGAGTGGTATTCGGGCGACGGTTCGTGCGGGCAGGGATCAAACCCGCCAACGCATTTTGAACCGCTTGCCAGAAGACTTAACTGGTAAGCGGATCTTGGATGCTGGTTGCGGTACAGGCGCGTTGGCTTTAGAGATGGCCAAGCGTGGTGCCAAGGTCGTTGCAGTGGATTTATCACCCAAGCTAGTGGAGTTGGCACAAGAGCGTATTCCTGTAGAGGAGCGGCAGAACATTGCCTTTCATTCTGGCGACATGCTCGATGAGGCCTTCGGCGAGTTTGACTATGTTGTGGGCATGGATTCGATGATCCATTACCAGTCAGACGACATGGTCAATGTGCTGGAGCGTTTAGCGGAGCGCACGCACCAGAAGATTATTTTTACCTTCGCTCCGAGCTCTGCTTTGCTGGAAATCATGATTCGAGTAGGGCGTCTTTTCCCCCGCAGAGATCGTGCGCCCTTTATTGAGCCTGTAAGTGAGCAAAAATTACGCGATCTGGTTGGTCAATCCAAACTACTGCACAGTTGGCGGGTGAGCTTTACCTTGCGTATATCGAGTGGCTTTTACCAATCGCAAATCATGGAGCTGCGTCGTTTCTCATGATGCAATTTTTTAAAACGGCTAAAGCATGGACGCGGATTAATCCGCGCTTCTTGCCATTTGCGGACGTCGCTACAGCCGACTTACCCCTGAGCCGTTTATTGCGTTTGTCCTTATTTCAAGTCACTGTTGGTATGGCAGCAACCTTGCTCATTGGCACCCTCAATCGCGTGATGATTGTCGAGATGGGCATGAGCGCTTGGATGGTGGCGTTAATGGTTGCCTTGCCTTTAATCTTTGCACCGTTTCGGGCGCTGATTGGTTATCGCTCCGATACACACCGCTCGATTTTGGGCTGGAAGCGCGTACCTTATATTTGGATTGGCACGTGGTTGCAATTTGGTGGCTTGGCTATCATGCCGTTTGCACTGATCTTGCTCTCGGGCGATACGCACTGGCCAATTTGGTTTAGTTACATTGCTAGCGCATTGGCCTTCTTGCTCGTTGGTGCTGGAATGCAGACAACCCAAACCGCAGGATTAGCCTTGGCAACCGACTTGGCAGAGCCAAAAAATCGTCCGCGTGTTGTAGCCATGATGTATGTGATGCTACTGGTTGGTATGGTAGTGAGCGGCATTGTCTTTAGTTTGCTTCTGAAGCCATTTACGCAAGTGCAATTGGTACAAGTCATTCAAGGGGCGGCCTCGGTCACCTTACTGCTGAACTTAATTGCCTTGTGGAAGCAAGAGGTGCGTCAGCCTCATAAAACCCACCCCAGTATTGCGCGACCTGCATTTTCAGAGTCGTGGAAAACATTTATGGCGATGCCACAGGTCAAGCGTTTCCTCATCATGTTGGGTTTGGGAACGATTGCATTTAGTATGCAAGACGTTATTTTGGAGCCTTATGGCGGTGAGATTTTAGGCTTAAGTGTGTCGGCAACCAGTTTGTTAACGGCATTGATTTCAGGTGGATCGCTGCTTGCCTTTGTTTTGTCAGCACGCTGGCTAGTAAAGGGTATCAACGCCTATCGCATCGCATCGATTGGTTTATTGATCGGTTTACTTGCATTTACATCCGTGATTTTTTCAGAACCCCTTAACTCCGCTAACTTGTTTCGGGTTGGCGCCTTTTTGATTGGATTCGGCGGTGGACTGTTCGCAGTGAGCACGCTCACGATTGCCATGAGCATCGAACAAGAAAATATGACCGGCATGGTGATTGGTGCTTGGGGCGCGGTGACTGCAACTTGTTCCGGTATCGGCATGTCGATTGGCGGCGTGATTCGAGATGGTGTTTCTACCTTAGCGACCAGCGGTGCGATTGGGCCAGTATTAAATGGCGCAGGTACGGGGTATAGCGTGGTGTATCACATTGAGATTTATTTGTTGTTTGCAACATTAGTGGCATTAGGGCCATTGGTGGCAAGTCGCCATCAGCGCTCTGTTTCAGGCATCAAAAAGTTTGGTTTAGCTGATTTTCCAGGCTAGTTAATTTTGTAAAGGAGTAGAAAATGGGAACCGGAGCAATAACGCAGTACATCGATGTAGCGCAAGTCGCTTTTTATATCTTTTTGCTTTTTTTCATTGGCCTCGTCATTTACTTGACCCTCGAAAGCAAGCGGGAAGGCTTTCCACTCGAGACCGAGCGCTTTGGTCAAGTGCGCCGTGAAGAAGGCATATTAGGTATGCCGCGGCCAGTGACGTATAAAACCGAATTCGGTAAAACATATACCGCCCCTTTGCCTACCCCGCCTGAGGTGGAGCGCATTGCAGCCGAACCATCGCATCCCTGGAATGGGGCGCCCATGCAGCCAACCGGCAATCCGATGCTGGCCGGAGTAGGGCCTGGCTCGTATGCGCAGCGTGCCGATCATGTCGACTATGACTTAGAAGGCCATGCCCGTATTCGTCCGCTGCGTTTATTGCCCGCATTTGCTTTATCAGCCAAAGACCGTAACCCGATTGGGATGGAAGTGGTTGGCGCTGATGGCAACGTCGCTGGCGTCGTAGCGGATGCCTGGATCGATCACATGGAAGTGACCATTCGCTACTTGGAAGTGAAGTTGCGCAGCGGCAATACCGTATTGTTGCCAATCAACTTCTGCCGTATTGGCAAGCATGACATCGCTGTGAAGTCGATTCTATCGACGCAGTTTGCGCATGTACCAACGACCAAGCACCCCGAGCAAATTACCTTACTCGAAGAAGAGAAGGTCATGGCGTATTACGGCGGCGGCACTTTATACGCAACACCTGAGCGTCAGGAGCCTCTCGTATGAATCCCAATCTGCATTCAAGTCCGGAGCATGAGTTTGAGGCTCAGCTGGGTTTACCCGAGAAATTGCCAAAGGGAGAATCCATTCTTTGGCAAGGCGCCCCTGACTTTAAGGCAGTCGCGTTACGGGTTTTTCATATGCGGGCCCTGCTGATTTACTTTGGTATTTTGTTGGCCTACCGTTTGTTTTCCGGTATCTACGATGGCGACGCCATTGCCAGCTTAGGAATGTCGATGCTGTGGATGACGCTGCTTTCGGCAACGTGCTTGGGATTGGTTGCTTATTTTGCCCATTTAATCTGCTCAACCACCCTGTACACGCTGACGGATCGGCGCATTGTGATGCGCATTGGCATTGTGCTAAATATGACCTTCAATTTGCCCCTGAAGAAAATTCAGGCTGCAGGCTTAAATGTAGGTCAACATGGCATCGGCGATATTCCATTAAAGCTCGATTCGAGTTCTAAGATTGCTATGTTTCATTTGTGGCCACATGCCAAGCCTGGCGCTTGGGCCAACCCTGAGCCGATGTTACGTTGCATCCCAGATAGCCAGAAGGTAGCAACCTTGTTATCCGATGCATGGGCTAAAGCCAATCAAGTGGATTTAGCTGAACATGCTGTGCGCGCAGCAAAGACCGATGCCCCCGTGTATGCTGATATACAAAGCAGTCACTCGGGGCTAAACGTAGAAATCAAAGCAGCATGAACACAGCACAGCCCTCCCATCGCGGTATGCGCATCCCCAAATCGCTGGCACTCATTGCGGTGGGCGGTTTGGCAGCCTTGATTTTGTTTGTAGCTGATTACGTAGACTCCGGTAAGTTGACGCGCGAGGCCGATGCTCAGGCTGTAATTACGAAGCAATTACGCTTTGAAGATCGCAGCGACGGCTCGATTGCCGTAGTCTCGGCGTCCGATGGCCGCGTGGTCAAAGTGATCGAGGGAGAGGCTGGATTTGTGCGGGGAATTTTGCGGGCCATGGCGCGCGAGCGGCGCATTAAGGAAGTCAATCAAACCATTCCATTTGAGTTAATTGCGCGGGCCGATGGCCGGCTAACCTTGCTTGATCCAGCCACAGGTAATCGCATTGATTTAGAGTCATTTGGTAAAGACAATGTTGTTGAGTTTGCAGTATTACTTAAGCCACAAGGGGTGCGGTAATGAATAAACAAATCGTCGATTGCCAAATTCAGTTATCCAATACCGCTGAATTTTTGTACGCCCATGCGGAACTGAAAGGGGTTGAGATTGGCCCTGGTGATCAGGTCTTGATTCATGACCCACTCACGCACATTGAATTCGGTCAGCAAATGGAATTTACACGTAAAGCGACCATCTCTCGGGCCGGTTTGTTCAGTCGCCTATGGACCTATTGCACTGCGCGCCTTGAGCTCACCATGCTGTATGAGGTGAGCTTTTCCACAACGCGCTTTTCGCATACCAAAAAGTATCCTAGGCAAAAACCAGCCCAGCAGCAGGCAGACAATACAACCGCAATGAATCTGAATTTAGGAAAGAGGGTAGAAGTATGACCAGCGCAACTATGCATGCAAACATGATCAGCGAGTCAACCGATCGCGCTCTAGAAAACACGATGCTAAGCCCTCGGTTTTATACGACCGATTTTAAGGAAATGGATAGCTTTGATATCGAGTCGGTGCGTCCTGAGTGGAATCGTTTGATGAAGGAGTTTGATCGGGACATTAATCAAATGCACTTCCAGCGTCCGGATGACATGGTGAAAGACTATTCGCAATTGCCCGAAGGCCTCTACCAAGAGTTTCTGGACTTTTTAATCAGCTCCATTACCTCCGAGTTCTCGGGCTGTGTGCTGTATGCAGAAATCAAAAAGCGCATTAAGAACCCCGATTTGAAGGACCTCTTTTCTTATATGGCTAGAGATGAAAGCCGACATGCTGGTTTTATTAATCAGTGGCTAAAAGACTTTGGTATCGGCGTCGATTTGGGATTCTTGGCGCGTGAGAAAAAATACACCTTCTTTAAGCCCAAATTTATTTTCTACGCAACCTATCTATCCGAAAAGATTGGTTACGCACGCTACATCACCATCTTTCGCATCATTGAAAAACATCCAGAGCTGCGCTTTCATCCGATCTTTACGTGGTTTGAAAAGTGGTGCAATGATGAATTCCGCCATGGCGAGGCATTTGCCCTCATGATGCGCGCTAATCCCTATTTGCTGGAAGGTCGCAACAAATTATGGATTCGCTTCTTCTTAATTGCGGTCTACGCCACCATGTATGTGCGTGATCATTCGAGGCCTGAGTTCCACGCTGCCTTAGGCGTATCGGTAGCGGAATATGATCGTAAAGTACTGCAGATTACTTCCGATATTTCCAAACAAGTATTTCCATTTACGATTAATTTGGATGACGATCGCTTGTGGGCTGGTTTTGAGCGCCTACGGGAGATCTCCGATGAAGTTGAGGCAGCCAAAGTCCAAGGCGGACTGTTCTCCTATTTAAAGCGCGGCTACTTAGCTGCTAATGCGGCATTGGTATTTGCACGCGTCTACATGCTCCCTGTCGTGCCCAACGAATTGCCAGCCGACATTCGCATGGCTCCAGCATGGTAGTTCTGGGGCAGGGGTCGGCGGCGTAATGTCAGCATGGATCGTTCCACTCGCTTTTGCCATCTTGGTTTGGTGGTTTAGCACGGGCGCGATTCTGTGGCTCGATGGCTTTTCTAAAAAATTCTTCAGACCGATTTTCTTTGCATCCTGCGTGCTGTTGTTCTTTGCCTTTTGGGGCATCAGCATTTCCAGTACACAAGATACGGTGCTGGGGGCGTACTGCGCATTCACCTGCGCTATATTAATTTGGGGTTGGCAAGAATTGGCTTTCTTGCTGGGCTACATTACTGGTTCGCGTCGCGTGCTCTGTCCTGCGGATGCCAAGGGTTGGCAGCGCGCCTGGTATGCATTTCAAACTATTAATCATCATGAACTTGCTTTGCTGGTGCTTGGTATTGTGCTGGCTATTTTGCACATTGACGCAACCAACAATACCGGCCTTTGGGCTTTCGTGATTTTGTGGGTAATGCGCCAAAGCGCCAAAATCAATATCTTCCTGGGCGTACTCAATTTAAATGAACGCTTCTTGCCAGACCACCTCAAATACTTGCAGACTTACTTTCGTCGCCGTCCGATGAACTACCTGATGCCGTTTTCAGTCGTGCTTGCAGTCGTTGTGGTGACCCCGCTATGGATTGATATTTTTACAGCAACGGAGAGTGCATTTGCTCTTACGTCCAAAACCTTGCTTGCGACCCTCTTGTCGCTTGGCATTTTGGAGCACATCTTGCTGGTCTTGCCGTTTTCGAGCGAAGGCCTGTGGAAATGGGGATTTCGGGAAGGCCGCTAACCCCCTCTTTTTTAAGTGTTGCTGCTTCCTGCAATAATCTAATGGTAAACCCGTATAATAGGGTAACTCCCAAGCCCTAAATGGGCAAATAGTGTCAAATTTAGTTGACAGTCTGATATGTCAATGTAAAAATTATTTACATGAATATGCCTCAGATCAGTGCTGTCGCGACGCTGCTCAAACCCATCACGTGGTTTCCGCCGATGTGGGCGTTTGCTTGTGGCGCAATCTCATCTGGATATTCCATTACTGCCAATTGGCAGATCATGCTGATTGGATTATTACTCACAGGCCCCTTGGTCTGTGCATCCAGTCAAGCTACCAACGATTGGTTTGATCGCCATGTCGACGCGATTAACGAACCCAACCGACCCATTCCATCGGGACGCATTCCAGGTCACTGGGGTTTATACATTGCCATCGCGTGGTCACTGCTGTCCTTACTCATCGCGAGTGCGTTGGGTCACTGGGGATTTATTGCAACGATGGTGGCATTGGTTTTGGCGTGGGCCTACAGCATGCCGCCAGTCCGACTAAAACAAAACGGTTGGTGGGGAAACTTAGCCTGCGGATTAAGTTACGAAGGCTTGGCGTGGATTACAGGCGCAGCATTGCTTGCTGGCGGTATGGCACCAAGCATGCCTTCATTGACCTTTGCTATCTTGTATAGCCTGAGTGCCCACGGCATCATGACGCTCAATGATTTTAAGGCGATCGAGGGTGATCGCAGAATGGGCGTGCGCTCCTTACCAGTCCAGCTCGGCGTCGATCGCGCAGCGCGCTTGGCGTGTTGGGTCATGGTCGTGCCGCAAGTCATTGTTCTCATCTTGCTCTTGTATTGGGATCGCAGCAATTACGCACTGGCCATTGCTGGCTTAATCGTATGTCAGCTGGTTTTGATGCGAAAGTTTTTATCCGATCCCGTGCGCTACGCACTGTTCTATAGCGGCTTTGGTGTGCCACTCTTAGTGAGCGGCATGATGGTTTCTGCATTTGCCATTCACGCATTCGGGGCGCGTTAATGAGCATCGCACTCACTCCAACTTTCATCCGCACGAGCGGCTTTGGCTGGCTCGATATCGTGCGTTTGGGCCTCGTGCAAACCGCGATTGGCGGTATTGTGGTGATGACTACATCCACGCTCAATCGCATCATGGTGGTGGAGTTGGCGCTGCCAGCGATTCTGCCAGGCTTACTGGTGGCCTTTCATTATTTCATTCAAGTGATTCGCCCACGCATGGGTCACGCCTCTGACAGCGGGGCCAAGAAGACGCCTTGGATTATTGGCGGTATATGCGTATTAGCCTTGGGCGGATTTGGGGCGGCACTTTCTACCGCATTGATGGCAAGTTACTTGGTTCTGGGGATTGCGTGCGCTGCATTGGCTTTTTTCCTGATTGGCATTGGTGTGAGCATTAGCGGCACCTCGCTGCTGGCTCTGCTTGCTAAGGGCGTTAATGATGAGCGCCGCGCAGCAGCAGCAACCATCGTGTGGCTAATGATGATTTTTGGATTTGCCTTTACGAGCATCATGGCCGGTAAATTCTTAGACCCCTATGAGCCCTACAAAGTAGTCGTGATCTCGGGGATCATTTCAATCATTGCTGTTCTTGTAACCATTGCTGCTCTCTATCGATTGGAAACCCCTGAATTACAGAACAGCCCTGTGCACGCAGAACGTAAAATGCCATTCCGTCAGGCATTGGCTGAAGTGTGGGCGGATGGGGATGCCCGTCGCTTCTCGATCTTTATCTTTATTTCCATGTTTGCTTTTAGCTCACAAGATTTAATCTTGGAGCCTTTTGCAGGCATCGTCTTTGGCTATAGCTTAGGGCAAACGACCAGTCTTTCAGGCGTACAGCACTCGGGCGTACTGATGGGCATGTTACTGGTGGCGATTTGTGGTTCGAGTCGATTGCGGGCGTACTGCGGCTCTTTGCGTCTATGGATGATTTACGGCTGCGTTGCTTCCGGTATAGCGATGCTGGGCTTAGCGATTGGCAGTATGGTGGGGCCTGAGTGGCCACTGCGATTTAACGTCTTTCTGTTGGGCCTCGCTAACGGTGCATTTTCAATCGCCGCGATTGCCTCGATGATGCGCTTGGCAGTTGCGGGCGGCGCCGGAAAAGAGGGCGTACGGATTGGTCTTTGGGGTGGAGCGCAAGCGATTGCCTTTGGTGTCGGAGGGCTGCTCGGCGCTGCAGCGAGCGATGTCGCTAGAGCCCTAATGGAGAGTCAATCATTGGCCTACGCCAGTGTATTCAGTATTGAATCCGGATTATTTATCGCATCAGCTTATTTAGCTTCGAAAGTGGAGAAGTGATTATGCAAACAAACCAAAATTCCCTTGTCTATGACGTTGTCGTAGTCGGCGGCGGTCCAGCTGGCGCTACTGCGGCAGAGACGCTTGCCAAAAAGGGCAAGAAAGTGTTGCTGCTAGACAGACGGGGACGCATCAAGCCCTGCGGCGGTGCGATACCACCACGCCTCATTAAAGACTTTGCGATTCCCGATGAACTGCTCGTTGCAAGGTCAACCTCGGCGCGCATGATTTCTCCGGCGGGTAAGAAAGTCGATATTCAGATTGAGAATGGCTTTGTCGGCATGGTTGACCGTTCGGAATTTGATGAATGGTTACGTAATCGTGCAGTTCAATATGGCGCAGAGCGACGCGATGGCATTTTTGAGAAGTTAACGCGGGAAGGTGACTTGGCGCGCATTCACTTTAAGGTGCGCGATAACAAGTCCACGGTAGAGGGCACCATGGATAGCATCCTGGCAAGGGCGGTGATTGGTGCAGATGGCGCTAAATCGCAAGTGGGCCGCAGCGCCGGCGTAAAGGGATGCGCTGAAGCCAATTATGTCTTTGCCTACCATGAGATTGTGAAGACACCCGCAGTGAAGCCCGATTCGTACAACCCGGATCGCTGCGATGTGTTTTACCAAAAGCCTTTGTCCCCTGATTTTTATGGATGGGTATTTCCTCACGGCGATACCTTGAGCATTGGTACGGGTAGTGCAGATAAGGGATTTTCACTGCGCCACGCGGTTGGTAAGCTACGCAAAGAAATCGGCCTGGAAAATGCCGAGCTGGTTCGCCACGAGGGCGCACCCCTGCCAATGAAGCCCCTCAAAAAATGGGACGACGGTAAGCAGGTAGTTCTTGCTGGCGATGCCGCTGGGGTAGTGGCTCCGGCATCCGGAGAAGGTATTTATTACGCCATGCTTGGTGGTCAATTGGCTGGTGAATCGGTTATGGAATTTTTAGAGAGTAAAAATCCCGCATGCTTGCAACTCGCTCGTAAGCGCTTCATGAAAGAGCACCGCTTGACCTTTATCGTACTTGGCATCATGCAGTACTTTTGGTACACCACCAATAAGCGCCGCGAGAGCTTTGTGAAGATGTGCGAAGACAAGGATGTGCAAAAGTTGACCTTCGAGTCGTATATGCATAAAAAGCTCGTGCGCAAAAAACCGCTGGCCCACGTCAAGATTTTCTTTAAAGACATGGGACACTTGTTGGGGATTGCTAAGGCATAAGGCATGAGCACAACGGATTTCCTTCTTCAAAAGCATGTACTTGCTGCAGCGGTCTGGGTTTTGATTGTGGCCATTGCAGGCGGTCTTGCGACGGAAGTCGGTGCTTGGTACAAATCCTTGCTACAGCCGCCATGGAAGCCGCCCGATTGGGCGTTTGGCGTGGTGTGGACTTGCATTTTTATTGCATCGGCATTTGCGTGGCTCGAGTTTTGGAGTCGAAGCCCCAGTGCAGAGCAAAAATCCATGGTGGCCTTTCTATTTATCTTGAACGGCGCCTTCAATATATTGTGGAGCGTCTTGTATTTCAAACTGCACCGCCCTGATTGGTCGATGATCGAAGCAGTCTTTTTATGGGCCTCGGTAGCCGCCATTATTGTGGCGATGATTCCGGTATCGAGCTTAGCGGCGTGGTTGATGGTGCCCTACTTGGTGTGGGTCTCGATTGCGATGGCTCTTAATTGGGAAACGATTCGCCTCAATGGACCGTTTGCCTAAGCGGATATCACCATGAAACTACTCAACCTAGGCGTAAACCACCACACTGCACCGATTGATATTCGGGAGAGTGTGGCCGTTGCGCCTGAGGTGTTACGCGATGCCTTGCTTGACTTGCGGGCCTATTTAAAAGGTACTAATGCAGCGAGCTCGCCCGAAGTAGCGATTTTGTCGACCTGTAATCGCATGGAAATTTATTGCGCAGCGAATGATTTGGATTACACCGACAATCATTTAGAAGCCAAAGCGATTGATTGGCTCGTAGCGCAAAAAAACATGCACCACCATGAGCTCAAGCCCTATATTTACTCTGCCAAAGAGAATATGGCGGTCAAGCATGCCTTCCGAGTCGGTTGCGGCCTGGATTCGATGGTGCTCGGTGAAACCCAAATTCTGGGACAGATGAAACAAGCGGTGCAGCACGCCGATGAGGTGGGGACCCTAGGTTCCTACTTAAAGCCATTATTCAATAAGACCTTCTCGATTGCGAAAGCGGTTCGGGGCAATACGAAAATTGGTAGCCAATCAGTATCGATGGCGAGCGCTGCTGTGCGCTTAAGTGAACGTATTTTTGGCGACATCGGCAATAGCAAAGTACTCTTTATTGGTGCCGGCGAAATGATTCAGCTGTGCGCCAATCATTTCGCAAGCCGTAAACCCAAGCAAATTACGATTTCGAACCGTACCCTCGATAAGGGCCATGAATTAGCTGCTGTGTTTACGCAGCAAGGCATCGCTACCGAGGTGTTTGCCTTACAGGACCTGCCAAGCCAATTGCATCAATTTGATATTGTGGTCTCGTGTACTGCGAGCTCTCTGCCCATCATCGGTATGGGCATGATTAAAACGGCATTAAAAGCACGCAATCGCCGGCCGATGGTTTTAATTGACTTAGCCGTACCACGTGATGTGGAGCCAGAGATTAAATCGATTCGCGACATTTACTTGTATTCCGTAGATGATTTGGGTGAGGTGGTGCAAGCAGGCCAAGAAAGCCGTTTGCAAGCAGTGACAGAAGCAGAGTCGATCATTGATCAGGGTGTGAGTGAGTTTTATGAATCCCTTGAGCGCCGCACCGTCGTGCCCATTATTCAGTCGCTCCAAGAATCAACCGAGCAGTTTAAGCAAATTGAATTAGAAAAAGCCCGCCGGCGTTTGGCGAAGGGTGATGATCCGATGGATGTGATGGCGACGATGGCCCAAGCCTTAGCGAATAAGTTAATGCATGCGCCGATTCATGCCTTAAAAACATCCCCTGCCAATGAGTTGGATGATTACAAGAAAATGATTGCCAGTATGTATGGTCAAAAATAGGACAGTGAGGTCGCTATGCTCAAAGTAACCAATCTTCTCGAAACCATTGGATCACCGCAGGACTTGCGGGATTGCGATTCAGGTCAACTGCCGCAACTCGCCCATGATTTACGGGAATACATTTTAAAGTCGGTTGCTAAAACGGGTGGACACCTATCATCCAATTTAGGCACGGTAGAACTTAGCCTAGCACTGCACTATGTACTTAATACCCCAGAAGACCGGATTATTTGGGATGTGGGTCATCAGAGTTATGCGCACAAGATTTTGACCGGCCGTCGCGAAGGCATGGCTAGTTTGCGACAGTTCAATGGCATCTCGGGATTTCCGCGGCGCTCCGAGAGTGAGTTCGATGCCTTTGGCACCGCGCATTCATCGACTAGTATTTCAGCGGCATTGGGTATGGCGGTTGCGGCCAAGACCAAAGGCGAAGATCGCACGGTAGTGGCTGTGATTGGCGATGGCTCGATGAGTGCGGGCATGGCTTTTGAGGCGATGAATAACGCTGGCGTGCGCAAAGACGTGCCGCTGATCGTGATTCTCAATGACAACGAGATGTCGATTTCCCCCGCGGTGGGCGCGCTCAATCGCTACTTTGCCAAACTGATTAGTAGTTCAGCCTATGCAGTCACCAAGCGTGGTCTTGATCGCGTCCTGTCGTATGCGCCGCCGCTGCGGGAGTTTGCCAAGCGCCTTGAGGGGCATGCCAAAGGCATGGTTGGCCCAGCTACCATTTTTGAAGAATTTGGTTTTGATTACTACGGCCCAATTGACGGGCATGACATTCATGCCCTTGTTGCTACGCTCGAGAATATTAATAAGCTGGCTAAAACCGAAGGTCCCCAGTTCTTACATATTGTGACCAAGAAGGGTAAAGGCTACGATCGCGCCGAGGCGGATCCAATTGCCTACCATGGCCCCAGCCCATTCAATACCGAAATCGGAATACAGCCCAGTAAGCCGTCTAAGCAAACCTTCACGCAGGTATTTGGCAATTGGTTATGCGATATGGCTGCAGCCGATGAGCGCTTGATTGGCATTACGCCGGCGATGCGCGAAGGTTCTGGCCTGGTTGAATTTGAGCGCCGCTTCCCGACGCGTTACCACGATGTCGGTATTGCCGAGCAGCATGCTGTGACGTTTGCCGCTGGAATTGCCTGTGAGGGATTAAAACCCGTTGTGGCGATTTATTCCACCTTCTTGCAGCGCGGCTACGATCAGTTGGTGCACGATGTAGCCTTGCAAAACTTACCCGTGGTCTTTGCGATTGATCGGGCTGGTATGGTCGGCGCCGATGGCGCGACGCATGCGGGTGCGTTTGATATTGCTTACTTACGCTGTTTACCCAATATGCTGGTGATGACGCCCGCCAATGCACGCGAGTGCCGCGACATGCTCACGACTGGCTTTGCTTTTGATGGCCCATCGGCGATTCGCTATCCCCGCGGCAGCGGTCAAGGCCCCGATGCAGGCACTGCACTCGAGGCGATGGTGATTGGCAAAGGCCAGGTCGAACGCAGCATTCAAGGTAAGCCCGCTAAGCGCATTGCATTCATCTGCTTTGGTCCGATGCTCTATACCGCCATGGAAGTCGCCGAGGCAATCGATGCCACGGTGGTCAATATGCGCTTTGTAAAACCACTCGATGCGGAATTGCTCGAATCGATTGCATCGAGCCATGATGGCATTGTGCTCGTCGAAGACAGCTGTGTCATGGGCGGCGCAGGCAGTGCTTGTCTGGAGCATTTAGCAGAGCACGATGTTTCGGTATCGGCCTTGCAAATTGGCTTACCGGATCAATTTACCGAGCACGGCGATATCCCTGCGCTGATGGAGTTGTATGGTATTTCAGCCAAGCAGATTGAAGCTCGGGTACGCACCCGTTTTGCGATTGAGGTATGCACGACAGCGCCGTAAATCAAGTTGCTGCACCCTATCGGGATTTATGCACTGACTGCGGCGTATCGCGCAGCAGTGATCCCAAGCGTTGCGGTTCAGCTTGCCAGTTTATTCAGCCGGACTATCCCGGCTTCGAAACCGCAGTGCATGGTCGCCCCCGTAATTTAATTGAATCCGACGAGGTATTTTTTGGTCCCTACCTCAGCATGGCGCGCGCGCAGATGAAGCAGCCCCTAGCCGGAGCGCAGTGGACTGGCATCATCACGCACATTGGTGAACTGCTGCTTGAAAAAGGGATTGTGGATGCCGTGGTCACCGTAACAGGCGATCCCCAAGACCGCTGGAAACCCGTGCCGATTATTGTGACCAAGGCAGCGGATATGGCGCAGTGCCGTGGCATGCGCATGGGCTACGCTCCAGTAGTGCAGTACCTTGAGTTAGCCAAACAAGCCGGCCATAAAAAAGTGGCGATGATTGGTATTCCGTGTCAGGTGTATGCGGCGCGCGCATTGGAGCGGGAACTGGGTTTTGAAAAACTCTTGATCGTGGGTTCGCCATGTTCAGACAATACGACGACTGAACACTTTCATCACTTTTTGAGTTTGTTGAACAAAGATCCCGATAGCATTACTTACTTGGAGTTTCGGGCGGACTATAAAGTCGAATTGCGTTTTAAAAATGGCATGAAACAAGAGATCCCCTTTCTCAATTTACCTTTGTCCGATTTACCAAGCGATTTTTTTCCGCTGACGTGCAAAACCTGCGTGGATTACGTCAATGCCTTATCGGATATCACCGTGGGCTATATGGCTGGTACAGGAGCGCAGTGGGTGATTGTGCGAAATCCACGAGGGCAAGCAGTGCTGGATCTGATCGCTCCTGAGCTAACGCTCGAGCCAGTCACTAGTGCGGGTAAACGCATCTCGGCAGTGGAAGGCTTTATGAAAAACGTCAAATTAGCCGCTGGAGGCTTGCCCGTTAACCGCATGCCCAATTTCTTGCGTCCGATCATGGCTTGGGTGATGCCCCGATTTGGTCCCCGCGGACTCGAATTTGCTAAAGCCCGTGTTGAGATGAAGGGTATAGAGTCGGTTTTGCACTTGCGGCAAATGGCCCCCCACAAAATCAAGAATATGGTCCCCCAACACATCTGGACTTTGGTGAAGCGTTACGGCTTACGCCCTGAATCTGCTGAGCAAAGTAAATCCAGCAATAGAATTTAATTGCATATTTACTAGCTATTCTGCGGCGCACTATCTTTTTATGATGTGAAAGTAACTACTAAGGTAATCCCTTAGTGGTATTGGAGACCGTGCGAGAAAGAAAAAAACCCTTTATAACGTAAGTTCATTTACTTACCTGGACCTCTTAACTGCCCTCAACCATTAACGTAAATTAATTCTTTCTGCGTACAA
>JBIPON010000200.1:0-3119 GCA_044379065.1 Polynucleobacter sp.
ACCGGATTGGATTATTCAGCGTTTATGCCATGCAGGCCAGCGGAGTATTTCGCCTTTAGTCGATCTATCCAATTACGTCATGCTGGAAATGGGCCAACCAACCCATGTGTTCGATCTCGATCAATTGCAGGGTGATTTGCAGGTACGCTGGGCAAAGCCGGGCGAACAGATTGCACTGTTAAACGAGCAAACGCTGAATCCGATTGTGCAGGGTGAGGTATCAAACCAGTTAGCTCAAGGCGTTGGTGTGGTTGCTGACAATACCGGGCCAGTGAGTCTCGCCGGCATTATGGGCGGCAACGCCAGCGCGGTCAGTGATGACACGGTTAATATTTATGTAGAGGCTGCATTTTGGTGGCCCGCTGCAATTCAAGGTCGTGCGCGGCGATTCAACTTCACAACGGACGCAGGCCATCGCTTTGAGCGCGGCGTTGATCCCGCTGCCACCGTTACGCAGCTCGAGTATTTATCGTCCCTCATTTTGGAAGTGTGCGGTGGTCAAGCCGGCCCCATTCAGGATCAGATTACGCAATTACCAGAGCGTAAGCCAGTTAGCTTGAGACTACAGCGCGCCATCGATGTGATTGGTATTCCGTTGACAACCGCGATTGTGAGTGATGTATTCACGCGACTCGGTTTTGCATTTACCGTCAATGACGACGCTGATGCTGCGAAGACTACTTTTGTAGTGACGCCACCCAGCTACCGTTTCGACTTGGAGATCGAAGAGGATTTAATCGAGGAAGTTGCACGCCTCTATGGCTTTGAAAACATTCCAGATCATCCGCCGACAGCTTCATTGAAGATGAGTGCTCCGCCAGAGGCGCGTCGCGGTGTTCATCGCTTACGTCATGCTTTGGCACAGGCGGGCTATCAAGAGGCGGTCAACTTTGGATTTACTGACCGCGAGAGTGAAATGCGGTTGTCAACGCACCAAGGCGATGAAAGCCAAACAATTCAAGTGCGCAACCCCATCGCTAATCAGTATGCCGTGATGCGAAGCACCCTATGGGGTGGTTTATTGGGTAATCTTCGGGCTAATCTCAATCGCGGCAGCAACCGTGTTCGTCTCTTTGAGATCGGCCGTGTATTTATGCGTAATCCCTCGCAAGTAGAGGCGCCAGGGATGGTTGCCGGTTACGATCAGCCCCGTCGCGTGGGAGGCTTAGCGTATGGAACAGTCCTGCCTGAGCAGTGGGCTAGCAAAAGCAGGGCAGTTGATTTTTTTGATGTGAAAGGCGATCTGGAGAGTGCATTTGCACCCCTGCAATTTGTTACCGCAGCCGCCATGCATCCAGCCCTGCATCCAGGCCGATCGGCACAAATTGCAATTAAAGTAGGCAACAAGACCATTCCAGTTGGCTGGATTGGTGAATTGCATCCAGGCTTGCAACAGGCCTATGAATTACCTCAGGCACCGGTTTTATTTGAATACGACTGGGATGCGCTGGCTGCAATTGGGTTGCCAGCGCCAACGGAGATTAGTAAATTCCCTGCGGTGCAGCGTGATTTAGCTGTGGTGGTCAAGCAATCCATTGCGGCGCAAAGCTTGCTGGATGCCATGGCCGCTGCCGGACAGACTTACGTGCATCAAATTGACATCTTTGATGAGTTTAGGCCTGGAGCCGGTAGTAGCAGTATGGCTGCGGATGAGAAAAGCCTCGCGTTTCGGATTACCTTACAAAATCCAGCAGAAACATTGCAGGATGCGCAAGTTGATGCTGCAATTGCAGCATTGCTCAGCACACTTGAAAAGAGCTGCAATGCGCGGCTACGCTGAAAATATTGCTACACTGAAATCAGACATTGTCATAATAGTTAAGCCATTTGAAATAGATAAGAGCCCCTCATGAATGCAAGCAATCAAACTGTGACGAAAAACGAACTATCGGAAGCATTATTTGATCAAGTGGGTTTAAATAAGCGAGAAGCCAAGGACATGATCGACGCTTTCTTTGACCGCATCGGGGAATCGCTCGAAGTTGGTACCGAGGTGAAGATTTCTGGCTTTGGTAACTTTCAGTTGCGCAACAAGTCAGCGCGCCCAGGACGTAATCCCAAAACAGGCGAGATGATCCCGATTGCGGCGCGCCGCGTGGTGACATTCCACGCTAGTCAAAAACTCAAAGATGCAGTCGAGTCCCATGCTCGAGAAAACAGAACTTGATTCTGGGTTGGCACTGCTGGTCTCCCAGCTGCCCCCAATACCATCCAAGCGCTACTTCACGATCGGCGAAGTAGCCGAGCTCTGCGGAGTTCGCTCCCACGTTCTCCGGTATTGGGAACAAGAGTTTGCTCAGCTTCGCCCACAAAAACGCCGTGGCAATCGCCGTTATTATCAGCACCACGAGCTTATTCTGATCCGCAAGATCCGAGCGCTTCTCTATGAAGAGGGCTTTACCATCAGCGGGGCCCGCAATCGCCTTGAAGAGGCCCGCGGCGAACTCAAGCTGCGCGATGAGCTAGAGTCGCTCTTGCACATGCTATCTAGTAAATAACCAAACCAGAAAGAACGCAATGCACCCATTTCATTTGGCTTTTCCGGTCGACAATTTGGAGTCTGCCCGTCATTTTTATGGCGGTCTTTTGGGCTGTCCGGAGGGCCGTAGCTCCGATGAGTGGATTGATTTCAATCTATTTGGCCACCAAATCGTCGCCCATTTAGCGCAAGGTGAGGCCATCAATGACGTCCATTCCGATGTGGATGGAAAAAAAGTCCCCGTTCGGCATTTTGGAATTGTTTTGTCCATGCCGGAGTGGGAAGCCATGGCCGATAAGCTCAAAAAGGCGGGGGTTGAGTTTGTAATTGAGCCCTACATTCGTTTTAAGGGCGAGGTCGGTGAGCAGGGAACCATGTTCTTCTTAGATCCATCGGGCAATGCCATCGAATTCAAAGCAATGGCTCAGCCAGATCGCCTATTTGCTAAATAAGCAACTGCTACAATTTTAGTTTCAGTCGGGGCGTAGCGCAGCCTGGTAGCGTACATGCATGGGGTGCATGTGGTCGGAGGTTCAAATCCTCTCGCCCCGACCATCGAGTTTCTTCATTCGCCTTTTAGCGTGCACATTCATGAGCCTCTCCCAAACCCAGCCCACATCGTATTTTGGGCTCACCATTC
>JBIPON010000252.1:0-3114 GCA_044379065.1 Polynucleobacter sp.
CGAGCATTCCTTTGGGTACATTTTGCTGCATCACCGGCGTATCAGGCTCCGGCAAGTCGAGCTTCACCATCGACACGCTCTACGCCTCTGCGGCACGCTCCTTAAACGGCGCGCGCGTCATTGCGGGCGCGCATGACAAGGTCACAGGGTTGGAACATTGCGACAAGGTGATCGACATCGACCAATCCCCCATTGGCCGCACGCCGCGTTCAAACCCCGCAACCTATACCGGCGCGTTCACCAACATCCGCGACTGGTTCGCGCAACTGCCCGAAAGCGCCGCGCGCGGGTACAAGCCGGGGCGGTTTTCGTTCAACGTCAAGGGCGGCCGCTGCGAAACATGCAGCGGCGATGGCCTGATCAAAATTGAGATGCACTTCCTCCCCGACGTCTATGTGACGTGCGAGGAATGTAACGGCAAACGCTACAACCGCGAAACATTGGAGGTCAAATGGAAGGGCCTCTCGATCGCCGACGTGCTCGACATGACGGTGGAGGACGCGGTGGAGGTGTTTAAGGCCGTCCCCCCGATCCGCGACAAAATGGCGATGCTGGCGGAGGTTGGGCTTGGCTATGTCAAGGTCGGGCAACAGGCCACGACCCTATCGGGCGGCGAAGCGCAACGCGTCAAACTCGCCAAGGAACTCAGCCGCCGTTCCACCGGCCAGACGCTGTATATCCTAGACGAGCCCACCACCGGCCTGCATTTCGAAGATGTCCGCAAACTCCTCGAAGTGCTCCACCGCCTGGTGGAACAGGGCAACAGCGTGGTAGTCATCGAACATAATCTCGACGTCATTAAGACGGCGGATTGGATCATCGACTTGGGTCCCGAAGGCGGCGTCAAAGGCGGCGAGATTGTTGCGGAGGGCACGCCGGAAGATGTGGTCAAGGTCGCGGCGAGCTATACGGGGCATTATCTGAAACCGATGTTGGAAAAGGCGGGGTGAGGCTGTTAAAACACCCACCGTCATCCCGACACCCCTCTCGTCATCCTGAACTTGATTCAGGATAACGAACAACCGTCGCATGTTATCCTGAAACAAGTTCAGGATGACGAAGAGTGGGAGAGCCTTGCTGGAAAAAGCGAAGTAACCCAAATCCTTCCTATCGATTTATGATGGGGAGGTGGCAGCCGGAACGGCTGACGGAGGGGCCTGCGGCGGGAAAGTTGCGCCGAAATTCACCGCCCGCAAGCGGTGCGTTCATTTTGTTTCGCACGAAGACACGAGGGCGCGAAGAATGTGTTGGCTCGCCCCGTCATAGTATAAATCTATTTCGGGGATGACGCACCTGTCACCGTAATTCCAGAATTCAGAATTCAAAATAAGGCCAAGGGATTGCTGAAAGCCAAACTTAACTGGTGCAATGTGTCCTACGGCCAGCTATTTGATAAGCTAGAAGAAATTGGGGTTATGGACTCTGAGCCTAATGTGCTCAACAAGCTGAGCCGTGATAAATTTACAGTGGTGTTTTTGTTGCAATGTCTGACAGCAGTGGAGGCAAGCGATTTGAGACTTTAACAGTCACCGGATTTTGTGTTCTGGCGGCCGTTGCAAGCTTGATTCTAATTTACTCAGTTGGTTTGTTAAATGGGAAACAGGCCGAGCGTCGCAATAGTAACCCCCACTCCCATTCCGAGACTGCAAAGCAAAAGGCGGAAAGCGCCTGTGTCGGGACCAATCCTGCGGCTGTTTTTGAATGTGTCATTGGCTACGTAGAAGCCAGCGAAGATACAGCCTATACCGAACAAGATTTGACCGCTCAGCAACGGGCCGCGTGGGGCGCGCTGGTAGCGGCGTTTGCTGGCCTGCTTAGCGTGGCGGCTTCGGTGTTGGGGCTTTATTGGATCAAAGGAACTCTTGACGCCACTAGGGACGTCGTCGGCGAATCTGTGAAAGCCACGAGGGCTATGGAGAGCGCTAATCAGATTGCTATGCTGGCTCAAAGGCCGTGGATTGAAATTAACGTTGAAGTTGAGAGTGCGTCGTTCAAGAATGGCTTTTTGATGGTATATTATAACGTAATCTTCAAGAACAGCGGGAAAACGGTAGCTGACTTTTTTTGGCCGCACGTTCAGGCATTTGCGCACGGGGATAATTACTCGATAGCCGCAAGAACGATGTTTGATGGCTGGAAAACTCCCCAAGGTCAATCTAACCGCGTTTTGATTCCCGGCGAAGAATATGTTTTCTCTGGGCGCTATGGAAGCATGACTTACCGGTTGCCGAAAGTTGAGGGAGTTGAGGGTAAATGGCCATGGCGCACTAACTTGGTCGTAATTGCTGCCGCTTTTTATCACATTCCGGGCGAGACTGGTTTTGACAAACGCAAATTCGTTGAGCGCACGTTCCGTATCGGAACTTCGGATGAAGATCCGATTAAAAGATTTATGATTTACCACGACAAACTGAGCGAATCTGAGCCAGTCCAACTTGTGGTCTGTCGTTCCGGTCCAAGCGCTGGAAACTAGGCCAGCAATAAGGAATTCAGCGATCACGCGCCCTTAGCGCAAAGCGCCCCGCCCTTCCTGTAACTCCTACATAATGCCGCATTTTCAATATGCGTTTGTAAACTTAGGCGCCGAAACGGCCTAAAGGTGCCACATGCGACGGTGGTTCGTTATCCTGGAGCCGTAGGCTGGCAGAGCCAAAACAAGTTCAGGATGACGAGAGGGGAAGGTTCGCGATGGCCAAACCACGCCCGCCCCACACGCCCCCTCGCCAACCCAAGCGCATCCGTGTAAACACTACCCATCACGGCCCTGTCACGCGCTGGTCATCTTGATCTGCGATGGGGAACCAAGCTTTTGAGGAGTATAGCATGCGTAAATTGTCATCCGCCCTTTTGGCATCCTGCCTGATCACTGCGCCGTTGTTGGCGCAAGGCGCGCCTGCCCCTGCTCCCGCCCCTGCCGCCGCGCCCGCAAAACCGCCGATCACCACTAGCGAAGGCTATCTCAACGCTGGTGCAGCCGAGCTTGCTCGGTTGGAGGCGGATAAGCCTAACAATAATAAGGCGCGCAACGTCATCCTTTTCATCGGCGACGGCATGGGCGTGAGCACATTGACCGCTGGCCGGATTTTTGAGGGGCAGCAGCTTGGCCTCGACGGC
>JBIPON010000054.1:0-10017 GCA_044379065.1 Polynucleobacter sp.
ATCCGATCACCCGTAAAAATAACCATACCTCCTGCGGTATTGACATGCCGGCAATACACCTTGATTTCAGCTCGGATAATGAGGTGGTTGAGATCGAAATGATTCCCAAGGGCAGTGGCTCAGAGAACAACTCCTATTTGAAGATGGCCATTCCTGCGGAAGGTATTTTGGGTGTTAAAGCATTTGTAATTGAGAGTGTTGTTGCTTCGGGTGGAAAAACCTGCCCACCAACCATCGTTGGTGTCGGTGTTGGCGGAACATCGGATCAGTGTGTGGCGATGGCCAAGCGCGCTGCTACACGCCCTATTGGCAGTAGTTGTACTGATGCAGAGGGTGCAAAGCTGGAGCAAGAACTGAGTGCAGCGGTTAATCGCCTTGGTATTGGGCCGCAAGGCTTGGGCGGTGACGGTACCGCGTTTGCCGTTCATGTTGAATTAGCCGCCACCCACATTACGATGAACCCAGTTGCTGTCAATATGCAATGCCATTCGGCAAGGCGTGCGCGAGCCACCTTTACGCCGCATGGTGTTGAGTACGGTTTTTAGGAAGAGCAATGGCACATTACTATTTACCCACCCCGGTCAGCGAAGCCGATATCCGTCGCTTAAAAATCAACGATACGGTAACGCTGCAAAATACCTTGTTTGGTATTCGGGACGCAACCCAGATTCACATGTTTGATCACGGCCGCAAGACTAAGTTTGACCTAACGGGCCATGCCGTCATTCATACTGCTCCCAATGTGCGTAAGGTAGCAGTCAGTGCTGAATTTCCAGCGGGGTATCAGCCCATTTGCATCGGTACAACGACATCCGATCGCATGGAACGCTTTACCCAACCGCTAATGACTCAGAATGGCGTACGCATGATCGTAGGTAAAGGCGGAATGCGCGAAGGCTCCTCTAAGGCATTTGCAGAGCTTGGCGGTGTGTACTTGGCGATTATTGGTGGCACGGCCGCTCTCGAAACCACGTGGATTGAGCAAATCGAAGACGTTGATATGGATGACCTTAATCCGGAGTCGCTCTGGCGTTTTAAGATTCATGATTTTGGCCCGCTATTAGTGGCGATGGATAGCCATGGTGGCAGTATCTATCAGGAAGTCAAAAGCGACGTTGCAAAAAACAAGGTTGATGTACTCAAAAGCTTAGGAATCGAATCATGAATGCGCCCCTCAATATAAAAACCCTTGAAACGGATATCTTAATTTTGGGTTCCGGTGGAGCGGGTCTTTTTGCGGCCCTCCATGCGCACCAAACCAACCCCAATTTGCACATTACGATTGCGGTTAAAGGTCTTTTGGGTAAGTGCGGTTGCACGAGGATGGTACAGGGCGGGTATAACGTGGCCTTGGCAGAAGGTGACTCGGTAGAGCGTCACTTTATGGATACCATCGAAGGTGGTAAATGGTTGTGTGATCAGGATTTAGCGTGGACCCTAGCGAGTATTTCGGTGGAGCGCATTCGAGAGCTCGAGAATGAGCTTGGATGCTTTTTTGATCGCAACCCCGATGGCACAATTCATCAAAAAGCCTTTGCAGGCCAGACCTTCGATCGCACTGTACATAAAGGCGACTTAACGGGCATCGAAATTATTAACCGTTTGGCCGAGCAGGTATGGGCACGTGGCATCCATCGCCTTGAGGAATTCCGTGCTGTGGAGTTAATTCGCAGCGAAGATGGGAAGTCGCTAGCAGGCGTTCTCATGCTGGATATGCAGAATGGTGAATTTACTTTAGTTCGTGCCAAAGCGGTTTTACTGGCCACCGGTGGTGGACCCACCATGTACAAATACCATACCCCATCGGGCGATAAGAGTTGCGATGGCTTAGCGATGGCACTCCGAGCGGGTTTGGTATTGCGCGATATGGAGATGGTGCAGTTTCATCCTACTGGACTTTTGGCAGGACCCGACACCCGCATGACCGGCACTGTTCTTGAGGAAGGTTTGCGTGGGGCGGGTGGATATTTACTGAACGGCAATAAAGAGCGCTTTATGGGAAATTACGATTCTCGTAATGAGCGCGCAACCCGCGACATTGTCTCGCGCTCGATTAATTCGGAGATTCGGGATGGGCGAGCAACACCCAATGGTGGCGTTTATATCCAGATGAGTCACCTCGGGCCAGATAATGTACGCAAATTATTTAAAGGGATGGTTGAGCGCTGTGCCGATAGCGGCTTTAATTTAGCCGAAGACATGGTTGAAGTTGTTCCAACCGCCCATTACATGATGGGAGGCTTAGTATTTAAGCCAGATTGCAGTACCGATTTACCAGGCTTGTTTGCCGCCGGTGAGGATACGGGTGGGGTGCATGGCGCCAACCGCTTGGGCGGTAATGGCGTAGCCAATTCCACTGTTTTCGGTGGCATTGCTGGCGATGTCATGGCCAAGTGGGTTGTCAATCAACCCTTGGCCAAGTGCAATATGGCAGAAGTGGCAGCAAGCATTAAAGCGCATGAAGCCCCTCTGGAGCGTGCTCCCGGTGATATTGAGCAAATACGTGATGCGTTAGCTGACATTATGTGGAATGACGTCGGAATTTCGCGCAGTAAAGAAAGCTTGTATCGGGCTCGTACAAAACTAGACGAGTTGGATCGCTCGCTGAATCAGATGGGCGTAGGTGATTTACAGCGTGCATACAATCTGACATGGCAAGACTGGATGAATTTACGCAACCTCATTTTGGTTAGCAAATCGGTTACGGAGGCTGCAATTGCCCGGGAAAATTCACGTGGCGCCCATTACCGCGAGGACTTTCCCGAGCCTGGCGACTTGGATACGTCCTACTTTACAGCGGTGAAGCTATTGAATGAGCAGTTACTGATTGAAAATAGACCGGTATTGTTTAATCGAGTAAAGCCCGGTGAAACTATTCTGGTTGAGGAATTGATTTAATTTCCACTGAAGAAGCAGAAGGTAAATTATTTTAGAAATTCTGCAGCCCATACCGGTAACGCTTGCGGTACTCATTATCTTTTGCGCCTATTTTATATTCGGCGTATCTGGCTTCGGCTCATCCATTGTTGCTGTTCCTTTATTGGTTCAACTCTTTCCATTGACTACCGTAGTGCCCATGATGGTTTTAATGGATATTTGCGCCTCCCTCTATTTGGGTAGAAAATCCTCTAACGAGGCGGATAAAAAAGAGCTGCTTTGGCTTTTCCCATTTACCTTAGTTGGCATGGTTATTGGTATCACCTTATTGATCAATGCGCCAAGCGAACCGTTGTTGGTTATTCTCGGAATATTTGCTGGCGCAAATGGCTTAAGGGTCCTCACGAAGAAAAAAGTAGATCTGCGTACCCCCATTTCGAAGTGGTGGGCAATGCCGTTTGGATTTTTTGGAGGCATCTTTACTGCATTATTCGCTACCGGGGGCGCAATTTATGCATCCTATCTGGAAATGCGCATGAGGGATCCGCGCATGCTCAGGGCAACCATGGCTTTTGCAATTTTAATTTTGACGGGGATGCGATTTATATTCATGCTCGTGTCTGAATTACTTTTGCATGTAGACGTGATAGCGCTAGCTGTGTGTATGCTATTGCCAATGATTGTTGGTTTGTGGGCCGGCTCTAAAGTGCATAGCAAAATGAGTAGCTCAGGCATTCTCAAAATCTATGGAAGTATTTTGCTTTTTTCAGGGGCGATGCTATTGCTGAAGGAGCTTCCAAAGTTAGTTCGGATTTCGTAAAACGACTTTGTTTGGATTCATAATGCAGTGGGGGTCCAAGCTGCGCTTGATCGAATACATCAGATTCATCTCCGTTGTTGATTTACGCTCAAGCAGTTCTGTCACTTTAGCTTGACCAATTCCATGTTCTGCCGAGAATGAGCCTTGGTATAAATAGACCTGATCATGTACTAGGCGATTTATTTCATTTCGTCTGTTTGGAAGCAAACTAGACGAATCCAGGCTTAGGCCTACTAGGTTGTAGTGCAGATTGCCATCGCCAACATGCCCAAAAATAATCACCTCGGTATCGGACCACTTTTCCTTTAGTTTTAGATTGGCACTATCAATAAACGCGGCGAGTTCTGAAATGGGTAGGGAAATATCGTGTTTTATAACATGGCCCAATTGCAGCTGGGCTTCTGGAATGGTTTCCCGAATTTCCCACATTGATTTCGATTGCTGTATCGATTCAGCTACGATGCCGTCGACTATAAGAGAGGAGTCCATGGCATCCACTAATAGATTCTGAATTTCTAATCTAACCTTATCTTCGGAGTCCATGCTCGAGAGCTCGATTAAAACAAACCAATTCGCCTGATCTACTAATAGCTGCTGCGCCAACGCAAATCGATCAGATACCAATTCCATTGCGCGATTTGATATTAATTCAAATGCCGTTAGGTCGGCGCTGCACCCCTTTTGCACTTGCTGTAATAAGGCAATGCTCGATGCAACATCCTTCACTTTCACGAGAGCAGTGATCTTTGCAGTAGGTAGTGGGAATACTTTTAAGGTTGCGGCGGTAATGATGCCAAGCGTCCCTTCTGATCCAATAAAGAGATCTTTTAATGAATAGCCAGTATTGTCTTTTCGAAGACTCCGTAGGCCGTTCCAGATTTCGCCGCTTGCGGTAACCACCTCCAGCCCGAGAGTCAGATCGCGCATATTTCCATATCGAAGCACTTGAACCCCGCCTGCATTGGTGGCTAGGTTTCCACCAATCGTGCAGCTACCCTCCGCAGCTAAGCTAAGGGGAAACAAGGTGCCATGCTCCAAGGCTGCGTCCTGAACCTGCTTTAATATTGCCCCAGCCCCAACAGTAATAGTCGAGTTTTGAATGTCAACACCAATAATCTGATTCAATCGATGTAATAAGATGATGACTGAATCACCGGTGTTATCTGGCGTAGCGCCGCCGCATAAGCCGGTATTACCGCCTTGCGGCACGATCGATATCCGATATGTGTTGCAAATTTTGACTAGGCTGGCAACTTCGGCTGTATTTCCCGGCTTTAAGACTGCGAGTGCTTTGCCTTTATAGCGCTTTCCCCAGTCAGTTAGGTATGGCTCTTTGTCCTCATCTTGATCAAGCACGTATTGTTTTCCAATAGCGCTCTCAAATTCTGAAAGAACAGACTGAATGGCCATACCTGATTTAGTTGCGTCGAATGCTTGGGGCAGGCACTCCATCGATCATGATGTTTAAGCATGACGGTAGCTTGCTAGCAATTGCCCGATGCGCTGCTGGTAATACCTGTTCTTTTTCAGTGACCAGTTCCCCAAAACCACCAAAGGCAGCGCAGACTTTTTCGTAATGCGTTGGTAGTAATTCACAGCCAATGACGCGGGCTTGACCATACTCTCTGATTTGAATTTGATGTTCGGCGTTCCAGCACGCGTCGTTACCAACGATCAACAAGAAGGGTAGCTGATAGCGGACCGCCGTATCAATTTCAGAGCTATGAAAGCCAAAGGTGCCATCACCTACAACTGAAATTACGGGGGCTCCAGGCTTAGCTAAGCTAGCGGCCGTAGCGAATGGCAATCCCGCACCAATCGACCCAGCAACACCATTGATGACACGATTTGGTGCCTTTAAGCATGCTTGAGCCCACTGCCCAATCTCGCCGCCATCGCTCACTAAAACAGATTCCGGATGGCTGTCCAAGATTGCCTGCAATGGTGCCAATGCTTGGGCTGGATGTAACTTATTTGGGCTTGAAGTGGCGCTGCTCCAGGCAGCAGGGCGATAAGCGATTGCTGCATGTACCTCTGTTTGCCATTCACGCGCTGCGCTGGTTGTAGGCCCATTTAATTCGATGATGGCCTTGATGGCGCTATGCACATCGGTACATGTCGTTAGTTGAAGTTTTGAGCCAACTGCTCTTTTAGTACGCTCAATCTCCGTTATTTCGGGATCGATTTGAAAAAATACGCAGTCTTGATTAAAGTTTGGCACTTTTCCAAATTTCAGAGTGAAGTCTAGCTTTTTACCAAGCAGCAAGACGCAATCGGATTGAGCGAGCACTTCAGAAAAGGCCCCCAAGCAAGGATCACCAATGCCCCTTGGGCTTTCCATGCCGATGACTGGGATGCCTAAAGAAGCCTCTAGGCTGGCTAACACTTTACGACCTGCCTGTGATTGCATCATCGGCCCCGTTAAGACCAAGGGCTTCTTTGCTTTGAGTAATGCTGTAATCATTTCCTTGATTACGGGCTTGTCTACCTGAATCGGAATCCGTTCAAAGTCAGCTGTCTTTGGCATGGATGTGCCGCCATCAAAGGCGGCATCTAAAACATCTGAGGGGAGGCTAATGTGGACTGGGCCCGACCTACCTGACTTCGCAATTGAAACGGCTTTTGCAAAATCACCAGGCAGTTCGGATACGCTTTTACAAACCCAGGATGCCTTTGTTAGCGGGGCGGCAATGTCAACTTGCGCCATCTCTTGAAAAGCCCCCATTCCCAGTTGATTGATGGGAGCGTGACCAGATAGCAAAACAAGCGGTGACTCGGCCATCCCTGCGGTGTAGAGTGCAGACACCGCATTAGCATGACCGGGACCGCCGGTCACCATAGCAATACCAATTTCTCCCGTGAGCCTTGCCCATGAGTCGGCCATATGAACTGCCGCAGCCTCATGTCGGGTATGGATCAGGTTGATTTTCTGATCATACACAGCATCAAAAATAGGCATGATGTGGTTGCCAGACAGAGTAAATATATTGCTTACTCCAGCAGTCTGCATCGATTTAACCAACGCATCGGCGCCACGATTTATTTTGGTAGACATTGTTTACTCTTTAAAAAATAACTGCTTGATATTCAACTCACTTTTATGAGAAAAAAGCCACGACGTTCATCGTGGCTTTGACAGGCTATTCTCTAAGGATTAATTGGCAGTTAAGTTGCGTGCCTTAATCACCTTTTCCCATTTTGCAGATTCAGATGCAATCTGTGCCTCTAGTTCTTTGGTAGTGTTGAGAACTGGAGTCAGGCTATTAATTTCTAAGCTCTTCTGCATTGCTTCTGTTTTGACGGCTTTTACCGCAGCATCATAAATCTTCTCTCGGATGATTTTTGGCGTATTGGATGGGGCCATTAAAGCAAACCAACCGACATTTTCAAATCCTGGCAGTGATGCCTCTGAAACGGTAGGTATGTTTGGAAGCTGGGCTAGGCGTTTAGCGCTTGTAACTGCAAGTGCTTGGATCTGACCATTTCGAATGAATCCGGTTGATGCTGGTACGTTACAGGCGCAAAAATCAATTTGTCCAGCGATTAAATCGGTTAGCGCTGCCGCCTCCCCTTTGTAAGGAATATGGGTAGCATTAATTCCTGCGGCTGTAATGAAATTTTCTCCAGCCAAATGAACCTGACTACCGATACCGGCGGATCCGAAATTGAGATTTCTGGTTTTTGCTAAGGCTATCAGCTCATTTAAGTTTTTTACGCCCAACTTAGGATTAACAGAAATAATCATCGGACCACTAGCTAGGGTAGTAATAGGCGAAAAGTCTGTCCCGTAATTAATACTCATCTTTTTATACATATATGGGTTTACGGTAAGCATGCTGCCAGAGGCTAATAGAAGTGTGTAGCCATCTGCTGGGGATCTTGCTACTGCCTCCGCTCCGATATTGCCGCCGGCACCGCCGCGATTTTCAACGATCACATTTTGACCTAGTACGGTAGTCATTTGCTGGGCTAGGATGCGCCCCAAAATATCGGTCGTGCCACCTGCAGCAAACGGTATGATTAATTTGATTGGCTTTGTTGGCCAGCTTTGGGCTTGTGCCATCGTGCTGACGCCCGCAATTAGCATCAAACCAAACAGCTTGATGGCATTTCTTTTAATAAAACGAATCTGCTTCATAAACATGCGGCTCTCCTATTGATTTAAATTCCAAAAACTTTTGTATTTTTTTGGCACTTCTTTTCTACTTTTAATTTAATTCTTAAACAATACAAGGAAAACATAAAAAGGACTTGGGTATTGCAAGACATCTAAATCATCTATATGATGTAGATATGTCATCTATTCTCATCTCCGAGTTCATTACAAGTCAAGCCCTAGAAACCCTCCGTGCTAGCCATGAGGTTATTTATGCGCCTGAGATCTATAAGCAACGTACGGAATTAATTTCCGCATTGCAGCATTCTGATGCCCTCATTGTTCGTAACTTGACCCAAGTCAATCAAGAGCTTTTAAATGGAGCTCCAAAGTTAAAAGTGGTTGGCCGCCTTGGTGTGGGTCTGGAGAATATTGAATTGCCTGCCTGTGCGCAGCGCAATATAAAGGTTATCCCCGCAACGGGTGCGAATGCGGAGTCGGTCGCAGAGTATGTCATTGGCACGGCCCTGGCATTGACGCGCGGTTTTATCCCGGCAACAGTACAAACCTTAGATGGTAAATGGCCACGCCCACATTTTTCTGGCTACCATGAATTCACTGGCAAGACCTTGGGTGTTGTTGGCTTTGGAAGCATTGGCCGTGTAACGGCGCAAAAGGCCCTTGCCTTTGGTTTGAAATGCCTTGCTTACGATCCTATGCTGCCCGGTAAATCGATCGACGTTGGCGGCACTGCCGTCCAGCTGGTAACGCTGGATACCTTATTGGCTTCCAGTGACGCCGTTACTTTACATCTGCCTCTCTTGCCAGAAACCCGCGGCCTATTTTCCGCGGCAACCTTAGACAAGATGAAGCAGGGCGCCTGCTTAATTAATACGGCACGCGGCGGCATTGTGGACGAAAAGGCCTTGGCTGAGCGTTTACGCTCCGGCCGTTTGGGTGGAGCAGCCTTGGATGTATTTGAAAAAGAGCCGGCGACAGACCTTTCTCACTTTGCTGGATTAAGCAACCTGATTGCAACGCCACATATTGCTGGAGTGACAAGCGAGAGTAATGATCGCGTTAGTCAAATGATTGCAGATGAGGTAATTCAGTTTTTGGGGAGCGGCAAATGAAAATGACGTTTGATCAGATTGTTGAGTTGGCGTCATCTGGTTTGCGAGCGAGCGGCATTGATCGTAAAGCAGCAATGGAAACTGCCGAATTTTTGGCTTTAGCCGAGGCGGATGGTTTAGCATCGCATGGCTTGGCTCGGGTGGGGCAGTATGCTGGGCATGCCATGAATGGCCGCATTGAGTTAAATGCAAAGCCCCGGGTAAAACGATTTAAAACCGCTGCCGCTTTAGTGGATGCATACGATGGCCTCGCATTTCCAGCGCTAAAACTTGCGACTGATTTGTCGGTTAATTTGGCCTCTAAAAATGGCGTAGGTCTTGTCGCTGTTACCAATAGCCATCATTTTGGTGTCGCAGGTCATTACACCGAAGCGGCTGCGCGTGCTGGGTATATCTCTTTACTTTTTGGCAATACCCCCGCGGCTATGCCAATGGCGGGCGGCAGTAAAGCCATCTTTGGGACCAATCCATTGGCGGCTGCATTTCCGGTAGCTAAAGCAAATCCCCTTGTGATTGATATGTCCTTGTCTGCTGTAGCGCGTGGCAAGCTGCTCGTCGCCGCAAAAAAAGGTGAGTCGATTCCAGAGGGTTGGGCTTTAACTATCGACGGCAAACCCACCACGAATCCGAATGAAGGCCTTAAGGGCTTGATGGTTCCCATGGGTGGCGACAAAGGCGCTTTATTGGCTTTAATTGTGGAGTTGCTCGTCGTTGGATTGTCGGGCAGCCGTTTTTCATATGAGGCTGACTCCTTCTTTGATGCGCAAGGCAATCGTCCCCGCATTGGTCAGTTACTGTTAACCATTGATCCAGGCCTTGCTGGTGGACAAGTGTTTGCAAATCGCATGAGCGATTTTTTAAAGACATTAGCCGCTGATGCGGGCGTTCGATTGCCAGGGCAACGCCGCTTTAAGCAGCGCGCAAATGCATTTGATGAAGGCATTGAGGTTGCAGATGCAGTGCTAGAAGAAATTCAATCCGGCATTCGTCGGAATTGGGCGAAGTAGTTTATATAACAATTTTTAAGGAGCAATAAATGATCCACTTTGTCGTGCATGAGCCAGGAGATGTTGTTGGTGTAGTGGTAGTCG
>JBIPON010000201.1:0-3097 GCA_044379065.1 Polynucleobacter sp.
CCTGATCGTTAGCCCCGATACTCGCGCAACCTTTATCTCCCGCAGTAAAGCCATTGCCTCTTTACGTCACCATATGCTCGATGCCAATTTCATGGAGGTCGAGACCCCCATGCTCCACCCCATTCCTGGCGGCGCAACGGCAAAGCCTTTTATGACCCACCACAATGCGCTCGACATGCAGATGTTTTTACGCATCGCGCCCGAGCTCTACCTCAAGCGCTTGGTCGTGGGCGGCTTTGAGCGCGTTTTTGAAATCAATCGCAATTTCCGCAATGAGGGCGTCAGTCCACGCCACAACCCTGAATTTACGATGATGGAGTTTTATGCGGCCTACACCGATTACAAATGGTTGATGGACTTCACAGAGGGCTTGATTCGTGCCGCTGCGATTGATGCGCAGGGCACTGCAACCCTCACCCACCAAGGCCGTCCGCTTGACTTAAGCAAGCCCTTTCAGCGTTTGACGATTACCGAGGCCATACTGAAGTACGGCCCCGAATCTAAAAAGAGCTATACCCCAGTGCAACTTGAGGACGCTGAATTCATTCGCGCCGAACTCAAAAAAGGCGGTGAAGACATTAATGCGCCAGCACTAAAGAATGCGGGCATTGGCGCTTTGCAGTTAGCTCTGTTTGAATTGGTGGCTGAACATCATTTATGGGAGCCAACCTACATCATTGACTACCCAATTGAAGTCAGCCCCCTCGCCCGCGAATCCGATACTCGCCCTGGCGTCACCGAACGCTTTGAACTCTTCATCACTGGCCGTGAAATTGCCAATGGCTTTTCTGAGCTAAACGATGCCGAAGACCAGGCGCAGCGCTTTCATAAGCAGGTGGAGCAAAAAGAAGCTGGCAATGAAGAGGCCATGTACTTTGACCACGACTTTATTCGCGCACTGGAGTACGGCATGCCCCCAACCGGCGGCTGCGGAATTGGCATCGACCGGCTAGTAATGCTCCTCACTGATGCGCCCAATATTCGCGATGTGATTTTGTTCCCCCATTTACGCCGTGAAGAAGAGCAATAAACAGGATTGAATACATGATGCTGCTCGAAATTGCTAATCTCCTTTCTGAAATCGCCATCACGGTCATTGGCGGCGCGTGCCTATTGCGCTGCTATCTGCAATACCTGAAGTTTAATTTGTCGCCCCATTCTGGCAACCCGATCGGCCTTTACTTGATGCCGCTTACGAGCTGGCTGGTCATGCCACTGCGCAAATTAATTCCAAGCGTAGGACGGATTGATAGCGCTTGCCTAGTCGGGGCCTACATCATCGTGCTGGCTAAAGTGCTGCTGATTGGATTGCTACTTGGCAATATTCCATCCATTGGTGGCTTGCTTAGTGTCTCTATCCTAGAGCTAATCGGCCTTGTTTTGTCGATCCTGGTCGTCTTAATCATCGCCAATGTAGTCTTGTCTTGGGTTGGTCGTGGATCACCGACGCAATACATGCTGTCTGAGATACTCAATCCAATGCTTGCTCCCATTAAACGCATCCTACCAAGCATGGGGCCGCTGGACTTATCGCCACTCATATTACTAGTTGCAATTCAGATAGCGCAGATTGTATTGAGCAATATTGCGCGCGCCCTTCTTTGACCTGAGTTTGTTAGCCTCATCCCCTTGCAAGTGGAAGCATTTGAAGGGTCTCCTAAACTATTGCGATTCCAAAATTCAATGCATCGAAACGCGTATTACATGCATTTAATGCAGCTAGTTAAAATTTAACTCGACCGTTAAATTGGTACCAGGAACGATAATCCCTCCACGGTCTCCGGCGTTTACAGAGCCCCATCTGGCAGAAAAATAGTCAGGCAGCGGCCTCCCAGCGAGAGGTGATATCCATAGCCTTAATAAATGACGCTGACGCTCTGGCTCGGGCCAATTTTCAAAATCACTACGTGAATGAAAAATCTGGTGGTTATGAATAATCTGAATATCGCCTGGCTCAAAACTCATCGGCAAAATCAATTTACCTTCTGCAATAATTTCATCGAGCAAATTCATGACATCCATTTGTTGTTGGGTAAGTCGCGGGGCCTCTGGAAAATTAGTTTGAGCCGATTCAATATAGGGTCGAATATAGACGCACGTTAATTCACCCTGATACCAACTAAAAATGGGCATATCAAACCACGGATTAAGGCCTGCAGGTACTTCACCACGGCGGTCTGTGGGATAAGGCATAAAAAGCGCCTCTACTAAATCGGGTCGTCTTCGAGCAATTTCATTATAGGTACTCATAGAGCTTGCTAAATACGATTCACCACCCTTCTTCGCTTTTTGCAGACACAATAGCGCAACAAAATCCGAGGAGTCTGTATGAAACTCTAATTTTTTATTCGTTTGATAAAACCGAGTTTTACTATCCGTAATATCGGCGCCTTGATCGCGAACATGGCCCAATAAGTGTCCCTTAGCGTTATTGCTTCTTAAGCTACCCAAATGACAACCTAGGCCAAGATAGATCACAGATGCTAATTTAATGCCCAGCTCTTGAACTGGAATTCCCCTCAGCAATACAAAACCACGCCCAGCCAAGAGCTCGTTTAAGATTTTTGTTATTAAAGTATGAATAGTTGGTAGCGGAAAGTCCTCTTTCGTAATTTCCTCTAATGGCCTTTCCAATCTTAAAAAATGGTGGGCCGCTTGATTTAATTCAGCGAGCTGATTTTGAGACCACTCTATTTTCCAAGATTGATCATTTTGCATTTCAGCTCCAGTCCAAACACTGGGGCCACTGATTTGCATAGGAAAATCGTTCGGTATTTTAATTTCTCGATTGATATTGTTAAGCATAGAAATAAAAAATTGAAATGCCTTACATAAATCTATTGTGAGACTTTTTTAGCTGCGCTTTTTTCTCAGTGTGAATTAGCCTCATGAGCCAATTCACACGAAAGAAAATGTAAATTACTTTTTCAGATTAAGCTGGGTGCCGAGCTTGCTATAGAGTTCAAATTGCTCCTTAGCAAAGCTTTCGGTTTCTTGAGGCGAGCGTATTGCTGGGATAGCACCAACGGTATCATTGCCCCGTATCCAACCTGGATCAACAGCCACTTGTTTTAGTACAGCCTGCCATTTAGCAACT